>JAGHBX010000289.1 GCA_021160785.1 Planctomycetota bacterium
GATCGATGCGCTCGGTAAAGGCATCAATGCAACAATCAAAGACCGCTTCTTCGGTGCGGCCTCAGCAACACCAAAGGTCGTCTTTCCCCAACTGATTCGTCTTTCGCAACATCACATAGAAAAGGCCGAATACGGACGACTATACGACAAGAGAATCGAAGAGATTCTGTGTGATGTCACAGAATTCCCCGCGCATTTATCGCTCGATGAGCAATCCCTGTTCATTCTGGGCTATTATCATCAGCGGCAGGATTTCTTCTCCAAGAAAGATAAACAGGCACAAAAATAGTAAAAAGTAAGTTTAACAAGAAAGGAGTATATACTGATGAGCACCTCAATTCAAAATCGCTACGAATTCGTTTATCTGTTTGATGTAGAAAACGGCAACCCCAACGGCGACCCCGATGCAGGCAACATGCCGCGGATCGACCCGGAGACAAGCTACGGGATAGTGACCGACGTCTGCCTGAAACGAAAGATCCGCAACTACGTTCAGATCGTGAAAGAAGACCAGCCGCCACACTGTGTCTATATCAAGGAAAAGGCCGTATTGACGCGTCAACAAAAGAAGGCCTATGAGGCTCTGCAAATCGACGATAAGAAGAAAAAGCCCGATGCTATCGAAAAGGCCCGCGCATGGATGTGCCAGAACTTTTTCGATGTCCGCACGTTTGGCGCCGTGATGAGCCTTAAAGAATACAACTGCGGCCAAGTACGCGGGGCAGTCCAAATCAATTTCAGCAGGAGCATCGATCCTATCTCTCCGCGTGAGTTAACAATCACCCGCATGGCCGTGGCGACCGAGAAGGAAGCTGAGAGTCAATCCGGCGACAATCGCACGATGGGCAGAAAGAATATTGTCCCCTATGGTCTTTACCGTACAGAAGGCTATATTTCAGCATCGTTAGGTGCCCAGACCGGTTTCACAGAGGATGATCTCGAATTGCTGTGGGATGCACTGGCCAACATGTTCGACCATGACCATTCGGCAGCCCGCGGCAAGATGTGTCCTCGCAGGCTCATCGTCTTCAAACATGACAGCAAGCTCGGCAATGCGCCTGCTCATAAACTCTTTGATACGGTGACGGTCAGCCCCTGTGAAGGTAAACCTTCACGAAGCTTCGACGACTATAAAGGCGGTATCAGTGCGCCAGCCGACGGCAAGCTCGATGGTTTTGACGGTGTTACGGTGATAAATAAGCTCTAACCCATGTTCAGCGAAGACGATCTATTACCGATATCCGCATTGCAGCATTATGTGTTTTGTCCGCGGCAGTGTGGGCTGATCCATCTTGAGCAGGTGTGGTCTGAGAACCTTTTCACTGCCGAGGGGCGGCGGCTGCATGAGAAGGTTCACGACAGCGGCGACGAGTCCCGGCCCGGTGTTCGGACCGTGCGGGGGCTTCGGCTTCGTTCCTTGCGATTAGGACTTGTCGGGCAGGCGGATGTGGTGGAGTTTCAGCAAAGCGAGGTGGGAGTCGAGTTGCCGGGGGCCGACGGCCTCTGGCGGCCTTTTCCTGTCGAATACAAACGCGGCAAGCCCAAACGCAACAAGAGCGATGAAATACAACTGTGTGCCCAGGCGATGTGCCTCGAAGAGATGCTCGATTTCCCTATCGAGTGCGGGGCATTCTTTTACGGTCGCCCGCGCCGCCGGACACAGGTGGACTTCACGGCTGAACTTCGGCAGCGGACCGAGCAGGCCATACAGGACCTGCACGACCTGATCGATAGCGCCCGGACGCCGACGGCTCGCTATGGCAAGAAATGCGATAGCTGTTCGCTCTATCAGCATTGTCTGCCGAAGGCCACGGGCGTCAGAAAGAATCTGGATGCGTACATGCAGAAGGCTTTTGAATTGCCCCAGGGAGACCCCGACGCATGAAACAACTGCTCAACACGCTGTTTGTGACGACCCAGGGGGCGTATCTCTCCAAACACGGCGATACCGTCGAGGTACGCCACGAGCAGGAGACCAAGCTTCGCGTCCCGATCCATAACCTCGGCTCCATCGTCTGTTTCGGAAATGTCACATGCAGCCCATTTCTCATGGGCCTCTGCGGCCAGCGCAACGTTACACTTTCTTTTCTTACTGAAAACGGCCGGTTCCTCGCACGCGTACACGGTCCCGTCAGCGGCAATGTCCTTTTGCGAAAGCAGCAATACCGCCTCTCCGAGGACCTTGACGCAAGTGCACAGATCGCCCGCTGGATCATACTCGCCAAGATTGCCAACGGTCGCGTTGTGCTCCAACGGTCGCTACGCGACCGATCCGGCAATGAGCCCCAGGGGCGTCTGTCGCAGGGGGTGAACGATCTGGGCCACTGCCTACAAGAATTAAAGAGGCCCCTTTCGCTCGAACAAGCCCGCGGCGTAGAAGGAAATGCGGCCAATTGCTACTTCGGCTGTTTTGATGATTTGATCACCGCCAATAAAGAGGACTTTACCTTTAAGCAGCGAAACCGGCGGCCGCCGCTGGATAACGTCAATGCATTGCTGTCATTCTTGTACACCCTGCTCGTTCACGATGTATCCGCAGCCTTGGAGGCGGTTGGCCTTGATCCTGCTGTCGGTTTCCTCCACCGCGACCGACCGGGCAGACCGTCGCTGGCCCTTGATCTCATGGAGGAATTTAGATCGTATCTGGCCGACCGCATGGTGTTGTCTCTCATCAATCGGCAGCAGGTCAAGCCTGCGGGCTTTCGCACGACCGAATCAGGCGCTGTTGTCATGAACGATAAAACACGAAAAACAGTTCTCGTCGCATGGCAGAAGCGCAAGCAGGAAGAAATAACACATCCCTTCCTGCAGGAGAAGATACAACTGGGGCTACTCCCTCACGTCCAGGCGATGCTGTTGGCCAGATTCCTGCGGGGCGATCTTGACGGATACCCGCCGTTCTTGTGGAGGTAATGACTATGATGATGCTTGTGGCCTATGATGTAAACACCGAAACGCCGACAGCCCGGAAACGGCTCCGGCATGTGGCTAAGATCTGTGAAAACCGCGGTCAGCGGGTGCAGAACTCCGTGTTCGAGTGTCTCGTGGACCCCGCCCAGTGGGTCGAACTTCGTCGCAGGCTGGTAGACACAATCGACCCGCAGCAGGACAGCCTGCGATTCTACTTTCTTGGCAAAAACTGGAAAAAGCGAGTCGAGCATGTGGGAGCAAAGCCATCCTATGATCCGCAAGGCCCGCTGATAGTCTGAAAACCCCGCCGCGAACCCCAAGCGAACAACGATTTTCAGGATGGTTCGCGGCAATTGTAAGTTGTTCTTTCGCAAGTAAATATAGAACCGCCGACTCCGACACGCACGATGTTAACGACAGAAGTGAGGACGTTCGCGAATAAGTTCTGATTAACCTTTGTCAAACAATAGGTTAGAATATGTACAGTCGCCCGCCGTGTGCGGGCGTGGATTGAAACAGCGTTGGTTGGAACATGCAGAATACATCACTCAGTCGCCCGCCGTGTGCGGGCGTGGATTGAAACCTCTACATCCAACGTAC
>JAGHBX010000176.1 GCA_021160785.1 Planctomycetota bacterium
ATATCGAACATCGTTTCAGCCTGCGGGCGCCGGAGCGGACAACCGAAGAGTTCCTTATCGAACTGAAATACAGCGAGGCCCTCGCCTCAGAATATCGAAACGACCTGAAACTGTTCCTGGAGCACTGCGACCTTGTCAAGTTCGCCCGATATGAACCCAGCGCCGATCAGATCACTCGGACGCTGAAAATGGTTGAAGAATTCGTCGATAAGACCAGGTCCGACGAATGCAGAGTCGAGATTACCAAACTGGCGGCAGTGGAGGCGTTGGCTGAATAGATGCTGCAATCGGCGTGGATATTATTGTTGCTTTTGATGCTGCCTTTGCTTGTGCTGCTGAACAGGCGAAGACCGACAAGCGCGAGTGTAAGGTTTTCGTCTGTCGATGCGCTAAAAGATTGCGGCGTGTCATGGCGCCGGCACCTGAGACCGGTGCTTTTTATTTCGAGGCTCCTGTGCCTTGGACTGTTGATAATAGCACTGGCCCGGCCGAGGGAGGGGACGAGCATTTCGCACATATCGACCGAAGGTGTGGCAATGGAGATTGTGGTGGACCGCTCCGGCAGTATGGCCGAGCGGATGAACTATGCCGGCAAGCGGCTCAATCGTCTTGAGGTCGTAAAACGAGTTGTCGCCGAGTTTGTCAAGGGCAATGACGACGACCTGCACGGAAGGACGGGCGACCTGTTGGGGCTGGTCAGTTTCGCCCGGTATGCCGATACACTGTGTCCGCTGGTGCACGGCCATGACGTGCTGCTGGATTTTCTCAAGCAAACCGAAATCGTCAAAATTCGCCCGGAGGACGGCACGGCGATAGGCGATGCAATCGCTCTTGCCGCCGCCAGACTAAAAACCGCCGAACAGCAGATTATGAAAAACAACGCCGACCTGATGGGTGCCTCCGACAACGATAAACCGGATGAGCCGGACTTTACGATCAAGAGCAAGGTAATCGTGCTATTGACCGACGGCGTCAACAATGCAGGCGAGCATACGCCCCTGGAGGCGGCGAAACTTGCAAAAGAGTGGGGCATCAAGATATACACAATCGGCATCGGCGGCGGTGAGACTTTTGCGACAATGGGCGGCTTCAGGATACCGATGGGGCAGAACCTCGACGAGGGGCTGCTCAAAACCATCGCCGATGAGACGGGAGGTTTTTACGGCAGGGCGGCCGACGGCGAGACATTGCGCAAAATTTATCAAAAGATCGATGCAATGGAAAAGACCGAGGTCAAAAGCATAGAGTATGTTGATTATGCAGAGCAGTTCGGCCTGCCGGCGATGGCCGCATTAGCGTTGCTGATGTTTGAAATTTTAGCGGGCTGTACGGTCTTTCGAAAGATACCTTGATAAGGGATTCGCTGTATGGATTTGGGAAACTATGATGCTTTGTGGCTTTTGTTTGCGTTGCCGGTGGCGATCTTGCCCGCCTGCATCTGGAGTTTCTACCGCAAGCGCAGAGCACTGAAGATTCTTGCAGGTGTCGAAATCATCGAGAAGATTAATTCATCGGTCAGCCTGCCGCGTCAGGTCTTCAAAGCGATCATTCTGATGACGGCTTTTGTGCTTATCGTAATCGCATTGAGCAGACCGATATGTAACCCGCATCCCAAAGAAATCAAGCGCAAGGGCAGAGATGTGGTCATTCTCCTTGACGTGTCTCGGTCCATGTTAGCAGAGGACATCAAACCAAACCGCCTCCAGCGGGCCACGATTGCCATTAACGACATGATGGCCGGACTCGGCGGCGACAGAATCGCAATAGTCACCTTTGCGGGCGACTCGACCGTGAGGTGCCCGCTGACCAACGACTACTCCTTTGTTCGCATGGTCCTGAACAATATCACCACCGAGAGCACCACGCTCGGCGGCACACGGGTCGGCGACGCGATCCGCGATGCAACGAAGAAAGTTTTTGACGACCAGGTGCGCGAGTACAGGGACATCATTTTGATTACCGACGGCGACGACCACGACAGTTTTCCCATTCCCGCCGCCGAGGCCGCCGGAGCCGAAGGCATTAGGATTATTGCCATTGGATTGGGGGACGAAAAGGAAGGTTCGCTCATTCCGATAACGGGACCGGACGGGCGGAAGACTTTTCTGGAATATGCCGGCAAGCCCGTCAGGTCCAGGCTGGACGGCGATACGCTGAGGAAGGTTGCCCTCGCCACGCCGGGGGGCAGGTATGTGCCGGTGGTAACGGGAACGTTCGATCTTGACGAGATATATGACTGGCTGATTGCTTCCGAGAGGAAGCGGGAGCTTGAATCGGCACAGATGATGCAATATGATGAGATATTCCAGCTATTCCTGGCGATGGGGATTGCTCTGATTTTCTGTGAGGCATTGATAAGTGAACGCAAGAAAATATAGTTTGATAATTGTCGTCTTGCCGGCCCTTCTGGGCACAGCGCATGTATATGCCAAATCGGCCAAAAAACTGGTCGATGAGGGCAACGCGCTCTATGCCGCGCGAAAACTCGACGAAGCACAATCAAAATATGACGAGGCGCTCCGGAAGAAGCCGGATTCGGCGCAGGTCAAATACAACAAGGCCAACACCGCCTTTCGGCAGGACGATTTCGCCCGGGCTATAGAACTGTACAAGCAGGCCGCCTCGGCGAGCAAAGACACCGCACTGACGGCAAAAGCAAAATACAATCTCGGCAACAGTTTCTTCAAGCAGAGTCTGGACATGCAGACAACCGAACCAGATAAGGCGATTGAAGATATCGGGCGAGGTATCGCCCAGTGGCGCGACGTTGTGGATATGAACCCGGAGCATAAGGCGGCAGCAAGAAATATCGAGGTGGGACGACTTGTCATAAAGAAACTAAAGGAACAGATCGAAAAGCAAAAACAACAGCAGCAAAAGCAGCAACAAAAACAGGAGCAAATGAAGAAGCAACTCGAACAACTACAGAAGGAACAAAAAGACCTCGCAGATCAGACGGATAAGAATAATAAAGCCCAACAGCAGGGCAAACAGTCACCGCAGGAGGCTCAGAAGAAGAATCAACAACTTGCAGACAAACAGTCGGAGTTGAAAGATAAAACCGCCCAGGCCATGCAGCAGATGCAGCAGTCCGAAGACGCCCAGCCCCCTCAGCAGATGCAGGAGGCGGCATCGGAGTTGCAGAAGGCAACCAACGAGCAGAAAAAAGCCGCCGAACAGTTAGCCGAGTCAAAAGGCGCCGACGCAAAAGATTCCCAGGACAAGGCATCCAGGCAGATCGAAAAAGCGATTGAGAAACTCTCACAGGATGGGCAGCAGGATAAGGATAAGGATAAGGATAAGCAACAGCAAGACCAGCAGCAGCAACAAGACCAGCAGGATCAGCAGGACCAGCAACAGCCGCCGGAAAAGCAACAGCCGCCGGACGATAAGGCCGATAAACAAGCTGCGGCGATTCAGGCCAAAGCCGCCGAAATCCTCGACAAGGAACAGAAAGACCGAAAGAAGCGACAGATTATGATCAAAGCTCGCCGGAAGGTGGAAAAGGACTGGTAGATTGAAGTTGCTCAGACTCACAGTTTTGTCGATGTTTTGCGCCTTGGCAGTCGTCACAAGCCAAGCCCACGCCCAGGTGCGCGTCGTAGCCCAGGTCGACACATCGGAGCCGATTTATGTGGGCGAGCAGTTTACCTATCATGTCATAATCGACGGAGATAATCGACCGGGCCAGGTGGATATCTCTCCTCTGGCAAAATACAATCCCGAAAAAGCGGGCGACAGAGACATGTCCCAGAGCTCGACGATCATCATCAACGGTCGCCGCACACAGAATATCACCAAGCGCTACGTCATGTCATATCAACTCACTGCCGACAAGGCCGGCGCCTTGAGGCTCCCGCCGGTCAGTGTAACACTCGCCGGCAAGGTCTACAAGACCAACGCCGTTGACGTACAGATCGCAGAGCCGGGAAAGACGGAGAAGATGGACATCCAGCTCGATTTCTCCGAGACACAGTGTTATGTCGGCCAGCCGCTCGTGATGACGGTCAAATGGTATATCCAGGCTAACGAAGCAGGTTCGGTAGGCAATTTCCAGTTCAATGTACCAGCGCTTAGCAGCGGGTTGTTTTATGCCGAGGATACCGATGAGTCGCTGCAAAGTCGCAATCAAAACACCCACAAGGTAAACGGCCTGCCGGTCACGTTGTTCCAGCGTCAGGTCAAACACAACGGTGTCGATTCGCTGGAAGTGTTCTTTAACAAGGTTCTTATTCCCAAACAGTCCGGCAGCATTGAGATCAAGCCCGCCACGATCTCCGCCGATATCGCGGTGGGTTCGTCCAGACGGCGGCAAAACAGTTTCTTTGACGACTTCTTTGCCGCCCGGCGCCAATACAAGCGTTTTGTGGCGCGTTCAAAACCGGCTATACTGGAA
>JAGHBX010000164.1 GCA_021160785.1 Planctomycetota bacterium
CAGGATGCACTGGACTTTGCACTTGCCGCCATCGAGAGGATGCTCGAAGCAGAATCCAATAGCAAGGGCAAGATTCTCTATGCCGAAAACTGGGTCTACGCGCCTTCCATCCAGAAGGAACGCGAAATCCTCGCCAAGACCGGCGCACAAATTCTGTGGATGCACGGCGAGGAAGCGCACTCGGGGTCTCATGCGAAAACTTATGCGTATTGGAAATTCTCCGGCGGCGGCGTAATGATCGGCAAGGGCTGCCATCCGCTGTCAGCGGCGCTGTACCTGAAACGAGTCGAAGGCATCGCAAGAAACGGCAAGCCCATTCGCCCCGCCGCTGTCAGCGCCCGCGCCCACGCGATCACACGGCTGACAGGTTTTCGCGATGAAGGGCATATCCGCGCCGACTACCACGATATCGATGACTTCTCGCTCATGCACGTGGTATTCGAGGACGGAACGGTTGCCGACATCTTCGCTTCCGACATTGTCTTAGGCGGCATCCACAACGTACTCGAAGTCAATACGAACAACCACCGCACGATCTGCAACATCAACCCCAACACCGCGATGCAGACCTACAACCCCATCGAAGCCAATTTCGAAGATATCTACGTCGTCGAAAAAATCGGCACAAAACAGGGCTGGACAACGCCCTCTCCGGACGAAGACTGGTTCACCGGCTATCCCCAGGAAATCGAAGCATTCTACAGATCAATCGCATACGGCGAACCAATAGAAAGCGACAGCCGCCTCGCCGCCGACTGCATCTCAACAATCTACAGCGCCTACGTCTCCGCCGAACGCAACGGCGCACAGCTACCCGTAAAGGCCTTCTGACTCTTGACCTGTTTGGCGTAGGGGCAACCCTTGCGGTTGCCCTAATTGCGTTTGTCCTATTCTCGGTCCCCCCTTCCGCCTATGTTTGT
The DNA here is from genome assembly GCA_021160785.1 of Planctomycetota bacterium. Classification (GTDB taxonomy): domain Bacteria; phylum Planctomycetota; class Phycisphaerae; order Sedimentisphaerales; family Anaerohalosphaeraceae; genus B28-G16. Next base: position 921 of record JAGHBX010000164.1, read on the forward strand.
TCGGCCGTACTTGTCTTCGGTGCTTATCTTGTCTCCGTCGAGGACGGCGGCTTCCGCCAAGTACCACAGGCCATTATCATTCCCGAAAACCATTGTCATTCCCGCGAAAGCGGGAATCCAGAACAGCCGCATTATACTGTAGCGAAAGTCTTCCGGCACAATAACCAGGAATTCAGGTTTTTTCTTGACAGGTAGCACAAATTTGGTATTCTTATGCGCAGTAGCACGTTTTTTGATTTTGTATGCGCAAAATTGAGTTTCTAAACACTATTTTTAAGGAGATGTGGTCATGAAAACAACGAATCTGATACTCATCGTATCGCTGTGGATTACTTCAGCGGCTCTTGCGGCTGAGCCTGTGCCGGTAACCCATGAGCAATTCCAGGCCGTTCAAGCAGACGGAACCAGCTCATTTGTTCAGGGCGGCCCGGCCAGAGTGATTCTGCAGGGCATCGTCCTCAACAGTCCTGAACGGTGGTTTGACCCAACCGCCAATGACACCCTCGCCCCGTGGCAGATGGGCGGGCAATGGGAGATATACATACAGGGCGAAGCCGATGACCACGCAGGCACGGCCTTGTGGATGGGCCAGAACTACGGTAACGGGCCCGGCTACGAGAACTACCCTAACCAACAGTGGCTGGACGAGATTTGCCGGGTAAATCACGATCCGAATACCGCCTACATATTCAGTCCCGGCGACAGGGTCCGCGTTACGGGACGCTACCTGTTTTACAAAGGCAAACTGAACATCAATGAAAACCACGAGGTCGGCGACGATTTCGATTTCAAGATCGAACTTGTCGAGCCCGCCGTCGGATTGCCGCAGCCCAAGATTGTCGAACTTTCAGAACTCAAAGATGTCGATGACAACGAGATTTTTGACCCGAACCGGTTGACCGGCTGTGAATACTATCAGTCGCGACGAATCAGAATTAAAGATGTCAGTATTATCGATCCCGAGAACTGGGCGCCCGACAATACAATCACGATTCAGGACTCGGATGGGTTGACATTCCCCGTCAGGCTTGGTGTGGGTGCAGGCCTGGGCAGATATGATTGCCCGACCGGCCGGATTGATGTTATTGGCATCCTTGACCAAAGCGCCCCCGGCTATCCACCCAACATAGATAATACGAAAGGCTATCGACTTCTGGTTCTGGACTACGACGGAAACGGCCTTGTTCTTACCAACCGCGGTCATAAACGTGGGAATCTGCCCGGCGATATCAACGGTGATTTCAAGGTGGACCTTGAAGATCTTGCCGAGATGGCGGCAAACTGGCTCCAGTCACGAGACGGACTTTGGGGCTGTAGCAATTGAAGTGCATTAAAAATGGTTTCGCTCAGTGAAACACGCTTTTACTCTAATTGAATTACTGGTGGTCATTCTTGTCATAAGCCTCTTGGCGGCGATGTTGCTGCCTTCGCTTTCTCGTGCACGGCAACAGGCCAGGATCGTCGTTGTCAATGCCGAGCTTGCCCAGATCGGCCTGACTCTTGAGATGTATATGAATGAAAACAACGGAAAGTCTCCTCCGACACGGACAGACTGCAACATGGGCTGGGAAGATCATCAACTGCCGCCCGAACTGGTTCAAGGCGATTACCTGCCCACTCCAAAATCAGAGGGCATGACGGCAGGAATGGAGGACAGATTCAATCGCGGGCATACATACAAGTACTGGGCCGTGGGAGAGCTTTATCAGAACAACCAATACTCGCACGACAGGCACTCTCGGCTGTGGGTCCCGACAGGTTTTCCGAATAACAACAGTCCGGATGGGCAATGGGAGACCGATCCCGGCACGTCTCCGGTCACGTGGGTTGTCTACAGCCACGGCCCGAAATTCGACTGGTGGGTGATGAAACAAGCAAAATACCCCGTCCCGAAAGAGACATGGTATAACCCCACAACTCGCAGTGGGATCATTGTCCGATTGCGCCTGAGAAAAGGGCGGCATATCGGATCGTTTGAGCGCAATTGATAACTGATCGGATAAGCATGTTCATCGTTCTAATCATTATTAGGGAGTCAGTATTATGAAAAAAGTATATGTTAGTCTCGTTCTTGTTGCTGTTCTGTGCGCAGGTGGCATGGCCGTTGTAGAACATTCACATGGTTTTAGTGATCATGCCCGCGAACCCAAAGGATCGGGTCGTTCTGTCGGCGGCAACAACCCCTGGAATGAGGGGCAGGCCCCGGAGGACTGGTGGGGCACAATCAAGCATATGCACGGTCATGTTGGACCATGGAATGTGCTGGGCTGGCGTATTGGTCAAGCCGCACTGCGGGAATTCGATACAACGTGGGGCCGGCATGAACTTGATATCATTTGCTATATACCGATGTCAACTCCATATTCGTGCATCGCTGACGGCTTGGTCATTGGAACAGGCAACAGCCTCGGCCGGCTTGATATTCGACTGGCTGAGGCGATGTCAAAAGATCTTATTAATATCGTCGCCTGCCGTAAAGACGGCACAGGCCCGATTTTGATATTCAGACCGAACCCGGAGTATCTTCGACGAATAGAAAAACCCCTGCTGGAAGAACTGGAAAAGCTCTCGCGACAATGCATCGCCCTGAAAGAACACGAGCTGTTTGATATCGAACGGGTTGAGCCGGACAGAACAACAAAGCCCTGATCGGCAGCGGAATAGAAAACCGCCCGATGAGGCAGGAGGGCAGCCGCTTTTGCCGTGGGCACTGGAGAATAGGATTGACAATGAGGACGCCAAAACATAGACTGGCGTCGCCATGTTGACACCGAAGAAATTTGCAGGTATTTACAAAGCGATCGATCTGATACGAAAAGCCGCGATCGTGGTTCTGTTCGCCTTTATCGTAGGCTCGATGGCGCTTGAAATTGCCGGGCGCATCGGCAGGCTTATCAGCGAGGATTTTGAGCCGTTCTGGGGGTCTCTGGAATGGACCGATGAGATACTTCGTTACGTCAATATATGGGTCGTCTTTCTGGGCGCCGGGCTTGCAGTCAAACATTGCGAGCATTTGCATGTGAGCTTTCTTGCGGAGAAACTCTTCGGCGATAACCGGCGGGAGCTCGTCCGACAGATCAGGCTTGCGATAGTAATACTCTTCCTGGCGGTCATTGCCGTCGCGGGGATTGCCAAGACCGTCCGGGCCGCCGGCTCGCAGGCCCAGATGGTCCCGATCTCTATCGGCTGGTTCTATCTTGCGATTCCCGTCGGCTGCCTGCTGATGGCGATGGATTATCTTTTGATCCTGCTTTGCGGAAAGCACCCGTTTGTCGATCACTCACCGGAGGGCGAATCGGCATGACGACAGTCGCCCTTTGCTTTTTGGCTTTGATGATCCTGATCTTTTTGGGCTTTCCGATATATGTCGCTATATGTCTCGTCGGAGGTGTTGCAACCCTTGCGATGGGCGATTCGCTCATCCTTGTCGTAACGAATATCTTCGGCGGAATCGACCACTTCAGCCTTATGGCGATTCCGCTGTTCATCTTAGCCGGCTTCATCATGGCGGAATGCAAAATCACCAACGCAATAGTCGATTTTTCCGATTCGCTGGTCGGGCGATTTCGCGGCGGATTAGGGCACGTAAATATCCTAAGCTCCATGTTCTTCGCCGGCATCCAGGGCTCCGGCGTCGCCGACGCTTCCGCCATCGGAACAATAATGATCCCAGCCATGGAAAAGCAGGGCTACGATAAAGACTACGCCGTCGCCGTCACCGCCTCTTCCTCGGCGATCGGGCCCATCATCCCGCCCAGCATCGCAATGATCATGTTCGCATATTATACCAGCCAGTCGGTGGGCAAGCTCTTCTTAGGCGGGCTTATCCCCGGCGTCATGGTCGGCGTGGGACTGATGATCGTAAACGCCGTCGCCTCGCGAATCCGCGGATATGACCCCACGCCGAGCAGACACACACCGGCAATGATAATAATGACATTCATCCGTTCGCTGCCGGCGCTCATGGTGCCCATCATCATAATCACCGGCATAGTAAGCGGCATCTTTACGCCCACCGAATCGGGCGCAGCAGCGGTTATCTACGGCCTGATCTACGGTGTGGCGTCCGGCAATCTAAAACCGGCGCGGATTGGCGGCGTCCTGCTAAGCGCCGCCCAGACAACCGCCATCGTCATGATCATCCTGGCCGTCTCCAAGGTCTTTGCAAATGTAATGGTCAGGGTCGGCTTTCAGGAGATCGTTATTCAGTACATCGTCGAGGCGATCGGCAATCGCTACCTGGCGACGCTCGTCATAATGATGCTTCTTATCCTCCTGGGCCTGTTCATCGATCCCGCCGTGCTGATAACCATGTTTGCCACAACCACCGCCGCCGTCGGGGCCCATTTAGGTTTCCATCCCGTCCATTTCGGCGTGCTTATGGTCATCACCATGCTGTTGGGGGCAATAACCCCGCCGGTGGGATCGATGCTGTTCGTATCCTGCTCCATAGCAAAGCTGCCAATCGAAAAAAGCGTCAGAATACTCCTCCCATTCATTGCCGTGCTTTTTGCCGTCGCGATTGCGGTCCTGTTCGTACCCCAACTCGTGCTGTTTATGGCCCGCTTTGCCAATTGACACACGCTCATTTCTGCGGTAAGATACCTGCATAGTTAGTTCCTGTTGCGGAAAGAAAGAATACGCGATGTCATCCCCGCGAAAGCGGGGATCCAGTATGCGCAGTCTGGATTCCCGCTTTCGCGGGAATGACAAATGTTACTTTCCGCAACAGATATTAGTTAAGGAGCATGATTATGCGTCGTCAAACTATCGCTTCTGCGTGTATCTGTGCAACCGTGTTGCTTAGTGTCTTTGCAGTCTCTTCATGCCGCAAATCCTCCGCCGAAAAAACATGGCGAATGCGTGCTTCGACGCCGCTTGCCGCACACGGCACGGTGGGCAGGGCCTTGAAGATGTTCTGCGACCTCGTGCAGGAAAAGAGCAACGGCAGGATTAAGACCGCGGACTTCTACATCGGCGAATTAGGCAATCAGCGGGAACTCGTCGAGATGGCCCATGACGGCTCGCTCGAAGTCGTAACATCGCTTGCCTCCGGAACCGCACGTTATGTCCCGCAATTAGCCCTGTTCGAGTATCCGTATATCTACAAGAATGAGGACCATCTCGTAAGGGTGCTCGACGCCATGGAAGACGACGTGTCCGCTCTCCTGGCCCGGCACAATTTCATCGCCGTCGGCGGCCAGAATATGGGCTTTCGCCACATGCTCAACAAGAAACGCCCCATCACGACCGTCGCCGATCTCAAGGGCCTGAAAATGCGGGGACCCAATCCGATATACGTCGGAATGTTCAAGGCGTTGGGCGCAAATGGAACCACTACTGACTGGAGTGAAATTTACATCGCCCTCCAAACCGGAATAATCGACGGCATCGAGGCGTCGCCCGACATGCTGCTTTCGATGAAGTTCAACGAGCAGGCAAAGTACCTCTCCAAAACCTCCCACATCGCCGCATGTGTCTACTACATGATACGAAAAGACTGGTTCGAGTCGCTCCCCCAGGACCTTCAACAGATCGTAACCGACTGCGCACGCCAGGCCGCCGCCTATCAAAATGCACTCGACATCGAGGTTCAGAGCGAAGCCCTGAAAACATTAGCCGCCGAAGGAGTACAGATCAACGAAGTCAACAACATCGACGAATTCAAACAACAGCTCGCCGACTTCAAAAAAAGCTATGTTGCCGACAAGCCGACGGCCTGGCAGCAGCTTTATGACAAGATAATCGCTGTCGAATAGCGTCAGCGGTTTCGGTAGGGCAAGCCCCCACTACAGGATAGCGCCTTCATCAGCGTTCGGTATTCAGTATCGCCTGTGCATGCCGGGAATAGTATCCCCGGTAGTCCTTTTCATATTCACTCAGTATCTTTCGCCCAAGTCCCCGATAGTCGCCGCACTTATACAGCGCCCTTGCAAGGACGATCTCGCGAAGTGAGAGGTTTCGAGTCGTGGTGTCCGTCGAGCTGGCCGGCAACGACCCGGCGACCTCTTCGATATCGGTATAAGCGTGCCCCGTCATATCGCCCTTGCCGAGAAGATCGGCCAAAGGCTTTGCCGCCGCACGATCGCCCAATGTCTCCAGCGCCACAGCGACCGCACGGTAATGCGAAAACTCGGCCGTCTCGTCAAGCTGTTTTACCTTCTCGATAATCGGCCCCAACGCCCGCCCGTCGCGCGTTCGCGCCAAGGCAATGATAAGCCCGTCCAGATAGCTCAAACTCCGACCGAACTGCCCCATGCCCGTATAGTTCCACCCCTTGTCCCATTTACTGGAACTGACCGCCTCTACAAGCGTCTCCACCCCCGCCGCATTGCCCAACGTACCCAGCACCTGGGCATAGACCAGCTTTGCCTCATCGTCGTCGGCCTTTGCATACGCACTGCGAAGCAGCGGAAACGCTGTCTCCGGCTGTGTCAGGATCGACTCCAGCCCCTCGAAATTGTTGACGATGGTCTTGACCGCCTGCTCAATCTCAGCCCTGGGCAATGGGAACGAATCCTTGTCGGTCAGCACGCTTTCAGGCAGATTCCCCTTCTCCACCAGATGCCTTTGCAGAGCCTTGATATCAAGATCGCGTGTACCCGTGCCGGCCTTTGCGATCATCGCCGCCGCCACTCCCGCTGCATATCCCTGGTTCTGGATGTCGGCCTGCATACGTATCACCGGCATGGCGTCCCGATGGGCGCTCACGCCGAGCCCGGTCACGAGAATCCCGTCAAACCCCTTCGGCAGCAGGCAGCGGTATGGCACATTCGCCACCATCCCCGCACGATCGGGCGGCCGAATAAGAAACGTCGGATGCACCGTGTAGCCGTGTGAATCGAAATTGCTCATCGACACCACAATCGTATCCGCAAACGTACGCCGCTTGTATATATCCAGCGGCGTAAGGAAATAGTCGCCCACGATCTGCCGCCGCGCGCGCGTGTCGATGAGCTGGCCCATATCGTAAGCGTTCTTGAACTTCTCCCTGCCAAGGACATACGACCGCCATATATCCATCACATCCGAGTCGTCGACAAAAGTATAATCGGTATTGGTATAGCTCGCCCCGAGTTCGCGCGGCGGCAGGCCCGTGCCCTGAACGGCAATATGCGTATCGTCGGTGACAGTGCACTCGGCGCCCGCCGAGGCGGCTATACCCGCATTGCCGGTCGAATCAATAACAACCTTTGCCTGCACAACCCCCCTGCCGTCGGGTGTCGCCACAACCACACCCTTGACGCGGCTGTCTTCGACAAACGCCGCCGCACCCAACGTGCCGAACCATATGTCCACACCCGCCTTTCGAAGCTCGCGCCGGTACCATTCCATCTTCAATTCGACATTCCATGCGCCTCCGGGGCTTATGGCGCCCTCCTTCATTGCACGCAGTCCGGCATCCAACTCAGCGGTAAAGCCCACGCGATTGCCGTGATAGTATTTGCTGATCAAACCAAGAGTGCCCACACCGCCGAGACCGTGCAGATACTCGATCACCA
>JAGHBX010000174.1 GCA_021160785.1 Planctomycetota bacterium
CACGGGCCCTGGTCTCTGCCGCAGCACTGAGCTTTTGTTCGGCCAGGGCTTTGGCTTCGGCTTCAATCCTCAGCCTCTCTTCAGCGTCCAAAGAGCCTGCATCTTTTACTTCAGGCGATCCCTTCGAGTTGGAAGGACTCTTTTGCCCTTTTTCAAGTGAGACCTGCCGAGGGTGCTCAGAGCACGCAAAAAAGGCAGAGGCCCTGTCATCGACATTCATTGATCTGCTGAATACTTCTTCTACAATATCTTTGTTTTTACTACCGGTCATACGAAGCCTTACTCAATATACGGCCTTGCATTAGATCTTCAATTTCATCTGCTTTTTCTTTTTGGTTTACCGGATTAGACTCCGGGCAAGTCCGTGATACTACCTCTTCACTCAAGGCAAGATAATCCCTGGCGCCATTTGAGTTAGGGGCAAATTCATATATGGACTTCTTATGGACCTGGGCCTCGACGAGTTTTATATTGGTATGAATCGCCGTCTTGAACACCTTATCTCCGAAATGGTTCCTCATCTGGCCAAGGATCTGTCTGCTAATCCTTGTTCTGATATCATACAACGTCGGCAGGATACCCAGTATCTGCAGCGGTGGATTCAGCCGCTCTTTTACAATCTTTATTGTTGAGAAAAGTTCTTTCATTCCTTCAAGGGAAAAATAATGGGTTTGAGCGGGGATGAGGATAAATTGTGCAGACGCCAATCCATTTATAGTCGTAAGATTAAGCGATGGAGAGCAATCCATAATGACGTAGTCGTACTTTCGAGTTTGCGTGTTTATCATTTTATGAAGGGATGTCCTCAGTATCCACTCTCTGCCCAGGAGGTTTGCTATCTCAAGCTGGGCGCCGGTAAGCATTGCCGAAGCAGGAACAATGTCCAGGTTCCCAATATCAGTGGGCACAACAGCACGTTCCAGTTCAAGGTTGTTCACCATAACATCATAGATTGAGTATTCCATAGCATCTGCATCAATGCCAATACCCAGTGAAGCTTGCGATTGAGCGTCCAAATCAATCATTAGAATCCGCAGGCCCATTCTTGCCAAGGCCGCGGACAGGTTGATGCACGTAGTCGTCTTGCCGCAGCCCCCTTTTTGATTGGCAATAGCAATAATTGACGTCTTGCTTTCGGCGTCTACCTGTGATGAAGGGGGCATACCCATCCCTTCGGCAGGAGTAGACTCCACTCTCTCTTTGGTATTGCGGTTGAACAGTGATTCAAACATCTTGGCAGCCTCCCTTCAATTCCATTACCCGTGTATCTAATTCTTTGCATAACACGTATTTACGGTAATCGGATAAATCGCCCCGCGACATTTACAGCTAATCACAAAATAAAAAGCAAGGCTATAACCGCTTGTTACAAAAGAAGTTAGCTACACAGCGACAGAGGAGAATCCAAAATGGTCCCATAATATCCCTCCGTTCAGGACAGGTTTTATATTTGGGGTTTGATTCGCCCGTTCGGCTACGCTCAGGACAGGCTCTGCGGCGACGCTTGTGGACGCCGCTGGGCAGCCACGCACTATCTCGCAGCGGGAATTATGGGTCCGCTTCTCCTTTATAGAGATGCTACCTCTGGACAATGCAAGGGGCTTTCTGGTACTATTGTTAACAGCAAAAGGCCTCGATTGTTGGTCAGGCTCATTTGGACACAGAAAGAATTGAAATCGCAATAATAAGGAACAGAATAATGAACCGCGATCTTTCCAAAACCCAAAACTCCGGACACTCCGCCGCCGTCATCGGCGCGTTTTCGCTCGTCCTGGCACTCGCACTATTTGTCTCTGCGCAGGCGACGGCAGCCGTTACGTCTGATGTTTTCGACGTCCGCCGTTTCGGTGCGGCCGGAGACGGCAAAACGGACGACACCGCAGCGTTTCAAAAGGCCCTGGACGCCGCAGGCAAGGCAGGCGGCGGAGTGGTCCATGCGGCGCGCGGCAACTACTTCTTCGCCGGCCGGCTAAACGTTCCACAGGCCGTCACGCTCAGGGGAATCTGGCAGTCGGTCCCCGCCCACAACGGCATACGCGACCGCGGGATGCCCAAACCCACCGACGACGGCACGACATTCCTCGTGACCGCGGATGCAGGACACGAGGACGCCCCGGCGTTCATCACGCTCAACACAAACAGCACGCTCAAGGGCGTCGTCCTGTACTATCCCCGGCAAAAAGTCGACGACATCCCCGAACCGTATCCCTGGGCGATCGCCATGCGGGGCAAGAATCCGGCAGTCCTCGCCGTCGAAATGCTCAACCCCTACAACGGAATCGACGCCTCACACAACGAACGCCACCTGATTCGCGATGTGCACGGGCAGCCGATCCGACGCGGCATTTTCGTCGACACCATCTACGACATAGGCCGAATCGAAAACGTACACTTCAATCCCTGGTGGAGTTCGAAACCTAAACTCTTCCAGTGGCAAATGCAAAATGGCGAAGCCTTCATCTTCGGCAAGAGCGACTGGCAGTACGTGTATAACACTTTCTGTTTCGGCTACAAAGTCGGTTACAAGTTCATAAAAACCCGCACAGGCGTATGTAACGGCAACTTCCTCGGCATCGGCGCCGACAACTGCCACACCGCACTGGTTGTCGAACAATCCTCCCCCATCGGCCTGCTGATCACCAACGGGCAATTCGTCTCCTTCCACGGACCCGACCCCACCATGATCGACGTCAAATCCACCAACACAGGCACCGTCCGCTTCGTTAATTGCGCCTACTGGGGAC
>JAGHBX010000339.1 GCA_021160785.1 Planctomycetota bacterium
ATTCCTGCCATAAGAATTATGAGACGGCGGGCGTCTATCTGCATGGCCCGATAGCGGTTGGGGCATGCGTGTTTTGCCACGATCCTCATCAAAGTGCATATATTTACCTCCAAAGGGCCAAGCTGCCGGATTTGTGCTATCGCTGCCACACGCGACAGGACATAGCCACCATATCCGGCCATGCCGACAATCTGGATGCGATCTGCACAAAGTGTCACGACCCGCATGTAAGTTCCATGAAGAAGCTCTTGAAACCGGCATCGCAGTTGGTGGCGGATCCCAATAGTGTTGACAGCGTGGAAATGCCGAAAGAGGATCCTAATACTGTTAATTTAAGTAAATAATCTGTTGCATACTCGACACAGAAGAAATAAATGTGTCAATGGATTGAACAATGTGATAAAAGTTCTGCTGCTGGCCGTCGCCGGTCTGGCCTTGCTGCAAGCCAGCGGCTGCGCGGTTCGGGTAAGGGGAAGGGAAAGGTCCTTTGTGAAAGCAGAACGTATTCATGGTAGTGTGAATTTGACTACGCGCCAGCGGACGGAAGAATTGAATTCTTCCGGAACAAGTCGAAAGAGTGAAAGTACGATAATGCAAGAGGAACTGTTTTTTGGCACGCAGGGGGATGTATTTGATCCGAAGTTGATGACGTATGTGGCCGGTGTGGGGCTGGGCTTGAACCAGCAGAAGTTTAAGCAGGAGACACAATCGGGGAACAGCTCCGGCAACCTGAACAGTTATAATCTTGGTGCGAATTTTCTGTCCGGGAAACTTTATCCGTTCAGCGTCAATACAAGAAAAAGCAAATCTGTCAGTTCTCGCCGATTTCAAAGTCCCTTACAGATGGAGAATACGTCTAATAGCTTTCTTGGCAGATTGCGATTTGCAAATTGGCCCATGACTTTTTCATGGAGCAAAAATGAGATGACAAGGAGTTCCGATATTGGTTCCGCCGAAGACCTTTACGATAGAACCGATGAAAGATTCGGCTATTCTCTGAGGCACAATTTTAGTGAACGATCGCGCATGTACTTCAGATCCGACCTGAATAACCTCTCGCAGACAGGAGGAAGTTTTACCAGTGAGATGAAGACAACCCAGCACCGGCTCTTGCATGATTATAATTTTGGAAGCAACAATCAGCATAGCCTTAACACTTCTGTTTCTCTTGCCGACAGAACCGGTGACTTTGAGAACAAGACCTTTAACTGGAACGAAAGCCTGAAGCTGTATCACTCGCCAACGTTTTCTACGTTCTATAACGCCTATATCGTAGATAATACTTTTGAGTTGGGTGAAAGTCGGACAACCGGGGTTACGGCAGGTTTTTACCACCGGCTATACGATAATCTCAACACCAGTTTCAGTGCGTTTATAAGCAAAAGCGATTTCGGCGCTAATAGCGAATCAACACAACGCGGCGGGAAGCTGAGGTTTGATTACTACAGGAATAATCCGTGGGGGCTGTTGACGAGCAGATACTCGGTCCGTATGACGAACCGGGAAAGCAGCGGTGCAACGGGAACAGACCTTGTGACAGACGAATCTCATACTTTTACCGATCCGCTTCCTGTTACGCTTGAAAGAAGAAACGTTGTCGTTGACAGCATTATTGTTACGGACAGTACGGGCACAGAGATTTATACGGAAAGTATTGACGGCGATTATACCGTCAGGGAGGTAGGAGACCGGGTCGAGCTTATAATAGATCCGCTGGACGATACTCTTCCGAATATCTCCGACGGTCAGGAAATCCTGGTGGACTATCTTGTTCAGATGGACGCCTCAACTGATATAGAGAATATCCAACATGATTTCCGTATAGAACAGCAATTCAATAACGGTTTTTCGGTATTCTATTCGTATTTGAACCGTCAAAATCGCTTCGGCGCTTCGACTGGCTCTGGAACGGTCAACCTTGATGACGAATACGAGACGAACAGTTTCGGGGCCGGCTACAGCAATGACTATATTTCACTGAACACCGAGCATGGCGAGACAAAATCGAACCAGAACTCCTCCAAGAGCGACCGATTGGCGGCCAGTATTGTGTGGCCTTTGACGCCAAAGACATCATTTCGCGGACGTGTTTCGCAAAGCTGGCTTGACTCGACCGGGAACCTTGCCCGCGAAACGTCTCTTTTCAGGGCGAACGGAGGAATAAAGACTCGTTTAACGAGGTATCTGAAGTTGTCGGGCGATGTGGAGTTACGCAAGGAAGACAGCAGCGATATAGGCCCAACGGATGGATGGAAACTTGGTGCTGCATTACAATATAATCGTCGTTCACTCAGCGTAAAAGCCGGGTTGGATTATTACACACTCCAATCGCCGTGACACCGAAAGAGCCGGTACGATATTCTATTTGAGATAGATCAGGCGATTTTGATTTGAGGAAAAGGGCATGTTGGCTTCCAGAAACCACATTCATCTGAAACTGCCGGGTACGACGGGGCAATTTGTTTTGTCCCTAACGCTGGTGATAATGCTTTGTTGCGGCTGCGGGAGCAGTCGGGGCAATCTGTTTGGCGAGTTGGATGAGCCCGTAGTTTGGCCTGAACCTCCGGAGCAGGCCCGGATACAGTATCTGGGGGAGTTGTCCACCGAAGATGATCTAAAGCGGGAAGTGTCCGGGATGGCGGCTTTTGGCCGATTCATCTTTGGGCGGGAAGATATTGGTGTCCTTGTGAGCCCGCGGAGTGTAGCGCTGGATGACGAGGAGAGGCTGTTTATCGCCGATACATCGGGCGGCGTGATGCATATGATGGACCTGGAAGGACGCAAGTATGGGCAGTTTTCGAAATTAGAGGGTGATGAGACATTGTTGTCGCCTGTTGGTGTAGTTGTGGTTGGCCAGGATATTTATGTTACGGACAGCGCCTTGGGTAAGGTTTGCGTTTTCAGCACGGAAGGCAAATACAAGTTTTCGTTCGGCTCGGATACATTGCAGAGGCCTTCGGGTATAGCTTACAACGGCGTGCAGGGGACGATTTATGTTGCCGACGCCAAGAGGCATTCGATTGATATCTTCGACGTGCATGGTCGTCATGTGCTGACGATGGGCGGTCACGGCACGGGCAACGGGATGTTCAATTTTCCGACGTATATATGGATCGATAAGAAGGGCAGGCTTTATGTGAGCGATACTTTGAATTACCGCGTCCAGATATTCGGGGCGGACGGGAAATTCTTGCGATCGATTGGAAAGCACGGCAATCGGCCGGGTTATTTTGCTCATCCCTGTGGTATAGCTACGGACAGCCATGGTAATATTTATGTGAGCGACAAGCAATTCGAGAATATTCAGATATTCAACAGCGCCGGGCAGATACTGATGGCGGTCGGGGGTGAAGGTCATGGGCCGGGTGAGTTCTGGCTGCCGGCGGGGATCTTTATCGACGACAGTGACCGGATATTTATTGCGGATTCGTTTAACAGGAGAGTGCAGGTTCTCCAATTGTTGGAGGCTGAAAAGCCATGAAAGCAAAATTATCAAGCATATTGTTATTGAGCGTTCCGGTTATTGTTTGCCTGACATCACCGCGTGCTTTTGCCACTGTCACGGGTACAGCCCATGATTTCTCGCCGGGGGGGGGGCGGTAGCAACACGTATATGCCGCCTGGTTCGACGAATATGGGTACGGATTTATCCGATGATCATCCTGTCAGCTTCATTTACTCGTCCGGGTTGTCCGACAAAGATCCGCAGATAAAAGCGCCGGATTCTCTGCCTGAAGAGTTTCACCTTGACCATCTCAATGAAATGCAATGTGTTACCTGCCACGATCCGCACGATGATACTCACGGGAATTTTCTGGTAACGACCAATTTGCGTTCGCACTTGTGTATGCAATGCCATGACATATCCGGCTGGACCAACACTGTCCATGCCGGCTCCACTGCGGAGACAAAAGATGCCGACGACGATTTCTTGATAAACACGGGATACACGACCGTTGAGGATAATGGATGTCTTTCGTGCCATCAGCCTCATTCGGCAGGGGGCAAGCAGCGGCTGCTTCATTTTGCCGAAGAGGAGAAGAACTGCCTGAACTGCCATAACGGTCAGGTTGCCGAGACGAATCTTGTTAACGAGTTCGACAAGTTCAGCGGTCATTTTGTGCAGGATTACAAGGGTGTGCACGATATAGAAGAAGTGACGGAAGGTGCGGATCAGCATGTCGAATGCGTGGACTGTCACAATCCCCATGCGATGGTTCGGAGTACGGGCGCCGAGCAGGCGCCGCAGGTTCGCGGTTCGACGAAGTCGGTTTCCGGTGTGACCGCCGAGGGCAGTGTGATCGAGCAGGCGAGTTACGAATACGAGATATGTTTCAAGTGTCACGGAAACAATCCCAATCGTATCGATTCCGCTATTTCGCGCCAGATCACGCAGACTAACACGCTTATGGAGTTTGACCGGTCCAATCCTTCCTACCACCCCGTAATTGTGGCGGGAGCCAATTTCAATGTCCCCAGTTTGCTCGACGGAATGGACGAATCAACGATCATCTATTGCACGGACTGTCATAATTCCGATTCGACTTCATCGGTGAAAGGCCCCCACGGCTCGCAAAACCCGTATCTTTTAGCTTATCAGTACGAGACAGACGATGATACAGAGGAGAGCCCTATGGCTTATGAACTGTGTTACCGCTGTCACGATCGCGAGAGCATTTTGAATAATGAGAGTTTCAAGCATCATAGTAAGCACATTAATAAGAAGATGCCATGTTCGGCATGTCATGATCCACACGGTATCAATTCGGTCCAGGGCAACTCCACGAATAACAGCAATCTCATCAATTTTGACACTTCCATAGTGTTTCCCGACCCCGACACAGGATGGCTGCGATTTGAAGACGAGGGGCTCTTCCGGGGCCTGTGCTATCTCGAGTGCCACGACAAGAAACATTCGCCGAAGAGCTATCGCAAGAGTGGCGGCTCTGATTAAGACTCAGCGATCCGGCTGTTTCAGCTTCGATTGATCAAGGAAGGATGAAGATGACGGCAGACGATAACATCAAAACAACGAATTCAAATATTCAATCCCGCCAGCCGGATTGCGGCGGCGAAGAAGCAGATCGAAAAGTTGCCAAACGCATCGAAACTACCGGTCCGATTCCCCGGTGGCGTCTGTGGTTGTTCAGGTTTATTGCTGTTGTCATAATTCCCACCGCCGTTCTGCTTGGTCTTGAATTGTGCTTGCGCCTTGTCGGATACGGCTATTCGGCGAGCGCCTTGAGAAAGATCACGTTGAAGGGGCAAGCGTCTTACTGCAATAACTATCAGTTTGGCTGGCGTTTCTGGCCCCGGCCTCTTGCTCGCGAATTCGAACCGTTCATGTTTACTGAAAAAAAACCGAAAGACACGTACAGAATCTTTATCCTCGGCGGCTCTGCGGCTCTGGGAACACCGGAACCTGCATATTCGTTCAGTCGCTCACTGGAAGTCATGCTCAAGAACCAATATCCGCAGGTCAACTTCGAAGTAATAAACACTGCGATAACTGCGAGCAATTCTCATGTGGTGCTGCCCATTGCCAAAGACTGTGCCCCTGGCAACGACGACCTGTTTGTGGTTTATCTGGGTAACAACGAGGTGATCGGCCCTTACGGGGCAGGGACCGTCTTCGCGCCGCTGTCCGATGACATGTCGTTTATCCGTCTTGACAAGGCGATGCAGACGACTAAGGCAGGCCAACTGTTCAAGAGGGTTTTGAAAGGCGGGAAAACCGATTCTGCGGCGCCGATGGTATGGGGCGGGACAAAGATGTTTATGGAGAACCTTGTTCGCGCCGACGATGAGAACCTTCAGGTTGTTTACAAACATTTCAAGAGGAATCTCGAGGACATCACGCAAACGATCCGTAAAGAAGGAGCAGATGTGATTCTCTGCTCGGTCGGCAGCAACCTGAGAGACTGTGCACCCTTTGTATCTCTTCATCGTAAGGACATGACCGATGATGAGAAGGGGGATTGGGCCGGACTGTATGAGCAGGGAGCAGGGTATGAACTTTTGGGTAAACATGCCGACGCACTTCGATGCTACCGTGCAGCGTGTGAGATTGACAGTGATTTTGCGGTTCTTCATTTCAGGATGGCGCGCGCTTATTGGCAACTCGGCGACTTTGCAAAGGCCACAGAAGAATATGTCCTGGCCCGTGAGAAAGATGCGCTGAGATTGCGGGCCGATAACCGGATAAACCGGATTGTGCACCATGTGGCTGAGGACGGAAAAGGAAAGGGTGTTTATTTCGTCGATTCCGTCAGTGCCTTTGGAGAACACAGTCCGCACAATACGCCCGGCGAGGAACTCTTCTACGAACACGTACACCTGAATTTCAAAGGGAACTATATCCTGGCGAAGACGGTTTTCGATCAGGTCGAAAAAATCCTTCCCCGGCAACTCAGGAGCAAGAAGGCTGACCTGCCTGTTCTCAGCGAAGAGGAATGTGCCGAGAAACTGGCGTACACCCAATGGGACAAATACGCAATAACCGAAAAACTTCTTAATGAGTTCATAAGGCAGGCGCCTTTCACGAGCAGACTGCACAACGAGGATCTTGTCGGATTCATGAAGGAGCAGTTGCAAAGTCAGAGAATCTCCCTTGATGAGCAAACTCTGGCAATGTGCCAAAAGCGATACATCGAGGCTATCGAGGAAAATCCCGCCGATTGGCGGCTGCATTGGAAATATGCCCGGCTTTTGATTGAGGGCTTGAAGAAACCGGCCAAAGGCGCCGAGCAACAACGTATTGTCGCTGAAATGACGCCCGGTTCTCATACGACCCATGCTGAATACGCCCTGACTCTGTATAAACAGGGCGATTTCGATGAAGCCGCCCAGTGCCTGCGAGCCGCCCTGAAGGTCAATCCGAATTCCCCCCAGTTGCTTATGTTGTTGAATAAGGTCAGAGAAGCAGCTAAACTAAGATAAGATGAAGTATCAGCGGTTCTTGGAAAACAGGAATGAGCGAAACTACAGACAGACATTGCTCCTTGCGCACGCGACGATGGGATATCTTCCTCATTGCCGCTTTGTTCTTTATCGGTTGTTTTCTGTATCTGTTTCTGGCTGTCGAACCCGGGCTCGTGTATTTTTCCTTTGGCGATTTAGTCGACTTTCCGGAGTTTTCATTTGACTATTCGTTCTTTGCCGAGAGGGTCTCTGCACCGGGCGGCACAGCCGGATACGCCGGTGATTTTCTGTCGCAGTGGTTTTACTATCCCGCCGCCGCGACCATGATTATTATGGCTGTGGCGTTTGCGTTCTGGTTGCTCACCTTTCTGATGATCACCACAGTCGGCGGTGTCCGATCGCGGCTGGCGAGTTTCCTGCCGGCACTGTGGGTGGTGATGTTGTGGGGTGATTACGACCATCAGCTCGAGCCTCTGTTGGCCCTGTTGGTTTCGGCGGCGTTTGCCGTTGCCTACATGAAGCTTCCAATCGCGTCCGCATCGCTGAGGGTTGCGGTCTTTGCGGCGATGTTCGTGTTCTTGTATTATGCCGCCGCAGGTGCGAGTCTTGTCTTTGCGATTCTTGCCGCGATTTACGAATTGTTTGCCGCAAGGCCGATTGCAGCGGTGCTGATTGCCGTGGTTGCCGCCGGCGGCGCGTATTTGTTGGGCGCCTGCGTGTTTTTCTTTCAGATGCCTCGGCCGTATCTCCACCTGCTTGTGTTGTCTCCGCTGGGGATGAATCTTCGCACGGTCAGCCTTCTCTATCTGTATCTGTTCTTGCCGGGGCTGATGGTGTATTTTGGTCTGCGGCGAAAACTGTCAGGCCCGCCGGCAGTCTCCCATGACGGCAAACCGCGGACGATCCACTCGAGTCTGTGGCTTAAGCCCGGTGTAACGGCGGCGATCCTGGCGGGGCTTTCGATCGGGGGGCTGTATTTCTCATTTGACGCTAATCGAAAGAACCTGCTTGTAATGAATTCTTTCCTGCGACAGGGCAGGTGGCGGGAGTTTCTCGTCGCCGCCGGAGAATTCGAAAAGCTCGACGCCTACGACGTCCGGATTAATTATGACATCAACCGTGCGCTGTTTCATACAGGTCGTTTGGGCGACGAGATGTTTTTTCACAAGCAGGGCGGCAATGGGCTGTTTCTTTCCGGCCGCGAAAACTTCGGATTCCTGGCGCAGTATCTGCGTATGACGGACATAAGTTATGAGTTAGGGGATGTCAATTCCGCCGAGCACTGGGCCTATGAGATTCTCGAAACGGAGGGGGTCAGCCCCGGCATTCTCAGGAGACTGGCGGATATTAACCTGGTCAAGGGTCAGATTCCCGCGGCACGCGTGTTTCTCAAGGCCTTGTGCAAAGACTTGATTCATGGTTCATACGCCAGGCGGCGGCTCAGCCTGCTCCAGACCGACCCGGAACTGAAAACGGATAAGACCATCCAGCATTTGCGGTCCTGCCGCCTGCTGGCCGACAAGGCGCCCCCTCAGTCCAACCCCGAACAGTTGCTGCTGGATCTGCTGGAAGCAAACCCGAATAATCCAATGGCGCTGGAGTATCTCATGGCCGTTTACCTTCTGACGCATAACCTGGACAAGCTTGTTGCAAACCTTCACCGGCTCGATGACGTCGGCTATGATCGAATACCGCGGCATTGGGAGGAGGCGATTCTGGTATACGGAAGCAGACGGAAAGAGGTGAATCTTTACGGCCGCAAGATCAGCAGGCAGACACAGGAGCGATTCGCGAAATTTCTCAAAATCAGGGCTCGATACAGGTCCAATATGAAGGCGGCGCGCGCCGCCCTTGCCGACGAGTTCGGCAACACTTACTTCTTCTACAGGATGTTCAATATGCCGCCGATGATTCAGGATGGAAACAATATGAGCCGATAGTCAATACCATCGCCGAGGAGGATATCGACAGCCATATAGCCTACCGGCTGATGGTGCCGCAGTACAACCTCTACAAGAACCTGGGCGTCTATCAGCGCAATCTCGAAAACTTCGACGAGTCGCTTCTGCTGCACGGCGCAAAGTATGGCGACGGGTGTGTCAACTGCCACAGTTTCGCCGCCAATGACCCCGCAG
>JAGHBX010000546.1 GCA_021160785.1 Planctomycetota bacterium
CATTCTGGCTTAATTTTGGATTTTTGAGGTGGGCCAAGACGCTCGGAAGTGTTCCTATGAGCCTCAAGAGGCAAATCAGATTGCATCTTCAACAATTCGACAGTATCTCAAAACTCAGCAAAGCCGCCTGAGCAAACTTTTGACGCAGGCGTCAATATTACGAAAAGATAAATGTTTTTAGGGAATAAGCACGATGACTGTGAAAAAGAATCCTGGTAAAATCAATGTTATCATAGCCGCATTGGTTTTAGCTGTTACCGTGGGCGGAGCGGTTTTTATGAATTGGCAAAGCCTGACGCAGGAAGGGGTTAAAGAGGTGTATTTTTCGCCTTCGATGTCCTTGAAGGAGTTGGCGATAAAGAATGGCGTTCCCCCGGGAGAACTGCGTTACAAGCTCAGTCATGAGGTGGGGCGAGGAGCGGAGATTTCGATGCGGAAACCGGTCAAGGCTTTGGGGATTGAGGAGGCAATCGTCAGAAAGGCACTTGAGCATGCACTCGAGGCGGCTAATCCGGTGGCGATTATCCTGAAGTTTACGTTGTGGGCGGTGTTGATTTCTGTGGTGGTCATGTGGGTTTTGCAGGGGAAAAAGATCGGGGGTCTTCGCGCCGGAATTATGTTGTTTTCCGTTGTGATTTTTGGAGTGGCTCTCGGCGTCAGCCCGAATCCGATGGAACCTGTTATCAAGCTGTTCAAGTGGATGAGGGGGATGCAGGGGGGTATCGGGGTTGTGGCGGTGAGCCTCTTTTTGTTCAGCGTGTTTTCGTTATGGGGGGCAAAACTGATATGCAGTTGGGGTTGTCAATTAGGTGCTCTGCAGGAGAGCATTTACAACATACCAGTGCTGAAGAAGTACAGGGTCAAGGTTCCGTTTGCGTTGTCGATAACGGTGCGGCTGGTGCTGTTCGGTACGTTTATTGTTCTGCTTTTTAACATCGGCAATGAGGTAAAAAACTTCGTGCTTTATCATCATGTCAATTACTTCAAGATTTACGACTTCGGCGACCTGGCGAAGATTGCTTTATATACGTTGCCGATTATGCTGATTGCGAGCTTTTTTGTTTTCCGTCCGTTCTGCCAGTTTATCTGTCCATTCGGGCTGTGGGCATGGCTATTGGAGAATCTGGCGATTAATAGAATAAGGATTGACCGCGGGAAATGTATCGATTGCGGCAAATGCGAGAAAAGCTGTCCCACGGAGGCGATGAAATTTATCCACGGCAATGGCCGCAGGTTCTTTCGGCCAGATTGCTGGTCATGCGGCAAATGCATTGAGTCGTGTCCGACAGATGCGGTGGAGTACGGTATTGTCGGTCGAGAGTTGAGTTTGTGCGAATTGCAAAATCAACAGGAAAGTTAACGGAGCACCTGATTCCTGAAAGGTATACAGATGGATATTAAAGAGGCGAGTACGAATTTTTCCGTAAAGCATTACAAACTTGTAACGGTTGTGATGGTGCTTTTTACGCTGGCGCTTGGTGCGATGATACCGTTGATCCAGGTCGACACCGATCCGGAGAACATGCTCAGTCCCGATGAGGCTGTGAGGGTTTTTCACAACCAGACGAAGGATAAGTTCTCGCTGAGCGATATCGTTGTGGTCGGTATCGTAAACGACAAACATCCCGACGGAGTATTCAATGTTGAGTCTTTGACCAGGATACATGAACTTACGGATTTTGCCAGGACTCTTCGGTGGGCCGATAAGAAAAATCCCGAAGAGAATGTCGGCGTTGTAGAGGTCGATCTTCTTGCTCCGTCGACTGTCGATCATATCGGGCAGGGCGGTCCCGGTGTGGTCAAATTCGAATGGCTTATGAAGGCCCCCCCCACGAGCGAGGCCGAGTCGCTGGATGTCCGGGACAAGGCGATGTCGAATCCGCTGCTCAAGGGTACGCTGGTTTCGGAGGACGGCAAGGCGATATGCCTGTATCTGCCGCTTACGAGCAAGGATTTGAGCTATCGTGTTTACTCCGCCCTGAAAAAGAAAATAGCGGATTTCAAGGGCGACGAGAAATATTATATCACAGGTCTGCCGGTCGCCGAGGACACGTTCGGGGTTGAGATGTTTATCCAGATGGCGATATCGGCGCCGCTTGCGATGGTTGTCATCTTCATTCTCATGCTGCTTTTCTTCCGAAAACTTGTCCTGGTCATCTCGCCGTTGATCGTTGCGATGGTGTCGGTTATATCGACGATGGGGCTGCTGATCGGTCTTGGCTTTCACGTGCATATCATGAGTTCGATGATCCCTATTTTTCTCATGCCGATCGCGGTGGTTGACTCGGTGCATATCCTGTCCGAATTCTTCGACCGTTACACTTCGTCCCGGGGAAGAGAGAACACAATTCGCGATGTGATGAAGAATCTTTTTGTTCCGATGCTTTATACGTCGCTCACTTCGGCTGCGGGTTTTGCGTCTCTTGCTCTTACGCCGATTCCGCCTGTCCAGGCATTCGGGGCCTTCGTTGCGGTGGGGATTATGATAGCATGGGTGTTTACCGTAACCTTTGTGCCGGCGTATATCATGATGCTGAAGGAAAGTTCGCTGGCTAATTTCGGTCATGAGGCTCATCATGCCGATAAGCCGAATCGTATGAGCAGGGTGCTTGCCGCGACAGGCAGGTTCACGTATGCATGGGCTAAACCGATCCTGGTGTTTATGCTGATTGCCGCGGCGGTTGCGGTTTACGGCATCACAAAAATCCGCATTAACGACAACCCGGTAAAGTGGTTCTCGAAAAGCCACCCGATCCGGCAGGCTGATATCGAATTGAATAAACACTTCGGCGGTACGTACATGGCGTATCTCGTGCTTGAAGACGCGGCCAAAGACTCAGGGGACCTTTCCGGATATGTCGATTCGGTCGGTCGGCGGCTGAGCGAAAAGGCCGAGGAATTGAAGGGCGATGTTCCAAAAATTCAGCAGGTCGCCCCGGAGGCGCAGAAGCTTCTTGCAGATGTTGACACCACCGCCGGCAGCAAGGAAAAGATGTTGGACAAACTTGTCAAGGCCGCCAACGAAAAGGTCGATTCCGCCAAAGATGACGATATTGCCGATGCGTGGTATGAAATTGCCGACTTCTTCGATTTGGAGAAGGAACGAATGAAAATCTTCAAACAGCCCGCGGTCCTGGAGTATATCGCCAAATTGCAGCGGCATCTTGCCGATATGGAAGTGGTCGGCAAAAGCAACTCCGTCAGCGACGTGGTGAGGAAGGTCTATCAGGAGCTGACGGACGGCAGCGACGCAAACTATAAGATTCCCGGCAGTTCGGCGGCGGTTGCGCAGTGCCTGCTTCAGTTCCAGAGCAGCCACAATCCCGACGATTTGTGGCACCTGGTAACATGGGATTACTCTTCCGCCAATATCTGGATACAGCTTACAAGCGGCGACAACATGGACATGCAGAATGTTGTCGAAGCTGTGGATGAATACATCCGCGACAATCCGCCGCCTGTGCCGCTCGAGCATAACTGGGCTGGGCTGACATTCATCAATACGGTGTGGCAGCACAAGATGGTCTGGGGGATGGTCCAGTCATTCATGGGCAGTTTCCTTATCGTCTTTATAATGATGACGGTGCTGTTCCGCTCACCGCTTTGGGGTATTATCTGCATGATCCCGCTTACGATTACGATCCTTGTTATTTATGGCATCATCGGGCTCATCGGCAAGGACTACGACATGCCGGTGGCGATTCTGAGTGCGCTTACATTGGGCATGGCGGTTGACTTCGCCATACACTTTCTCGAAAGAGCGCGTCAAAGCCACCGCGCAACAGGTTCGTGGCGGGCGAGTTCTGCGGTGATGTTCGGCGAGCCGGCTCGGGCCATCACAAGAAATGTGCTTGTGATTGCGATAGGCTTTTTGCCGCTGCTTGCCGCGCCGCTGGTTCCGTACAAGACGGTGGGCATCTTCCTGTGTGCGATAATGGGCTTGTCTGGAATTGTTACGCTGATGGTGCTGCCGGCGGTTATCACGCTGCTGGAAAAGAAGCTGTTCAAGGGGGACGGCCAAGCGCTTGGGGCAAGCTGCAACTGCGGGGTGTGCGCGGCGATATCAACGGCGGCGGTTGTGCTCGTGGCGATCAACCTGCATCAGTACTGGAAAGCAGGGTTCGGGAAGTTGGGTGTGATGAGTGTGGTGGCGATACCCATATTGGCTGTTTTGTGCGGGGTCATATCACGAAGGGAAAGCTGCCGGAGGCAGGATGCGAGAAACAAAGAATTGCCGCAGAACAACAAGAATTAGTGAGGTAGATCATGACAGTCGAAAGATATTTGAGAGGAATAGCGGTTTTTTTGATTTTGGTGAGTGTGCTTTTGGCGCACTTTCATTCGGAGCACTGGCTGTTTTTTACGGGTTTTATTGGTGTAAACCTGTTTCAGTCGGCATTTACGAACTGGTGTCCGATGATGAATATACTTCGGGCGTTTGGTGTTAAGGATTGAGTTGGTGGGCTAAGAGCCCACCCTACATGGCTTTATGAATCGGAGGTTTATAATGAAGTTGATTAAAATTAGTATGGTGTTGGTTCTGGGCGTTTTTTCTTTGACGGTATTCGGGCAGGATGGTGCGGGGGAGGTTCCTGATGTCGAGACGATTGTGAATAAGGCGAACCTTGCGGCTTATTACCAGGGCGCAGACGGCAAGGCGAAGGTGAAAATGACGATCACGAACAAGAAGGGCCAGACCCGGAACCGTGAGTTCATTGTTCTCAGAAAAGATGCCGTCGATGGCGGGGACCAGAAATATTTTGTCTATTTCCTTAAACCCGCCGATGTGCGTAAGATGGTGTTCATGGTGCACAAGCATGCCGCCGCCGGCAAAGACGACGACCGGTGGCTGTATCTGCCGAGCCTGGACCTTGTCAGGAGAATCGCAGCCGGCGACAAGCGAACGAGCTTTGTCGGCTCGGATTTCCTCTATGAGGACATTTCGGGCAGAGGCCTCGACGAAGACGCCCACGAACTGATTGAGACGACGGATAAATACTATGTGGTTAAGAACGTGCCGAAAAAGCCTGAATCCGTTGAATTTGGTTACTACAATGTTTCAATAGACCGCAAGACGTTTCTGCCGATGAAGATGGAGTACTATGATCGGACAGGCAGGCTGTATCGTGTGATCGAATCGAAGGAAGTGAAGATGATTCAGAAGTTTCCGACGGTTGTCAAGAGCGAGGTGAAAAATCTAAATACCGGCGGCAAGACCCAGATGGAGTTTACGGATGTCAAATACGATATCAAGCTCAAGGACATTTTTACCGAACGATATTTGCGAAGAGCCCCGCGGGAGGCGACAAGATGAGATTGGCATCCTGCAAAATCATTTAAGTTTACGACTTAGGCGGTTTAGTATATGGCAGTATTGTTTGGATTTGATTGTAAATTCCTGGCAGGTAAGCAAAAAAAGGGAAGCAGATCCCGGGATTTCCCAAAAATCAAGCCCAAAACACCCTTGACTCCGCCCGGCCAGGTGCGTATGCTTGAAGCGTCAAAACAAGGTACGGCATGGTAAAGATTATCGAGATGAGGATATGAATGAAACAGATAAGATAATCACTGCGGTGTTAAAATACTATCCTGACGTTCAGGCGGTTTATTTATTCGGCAGTTACGGTACAGATGAGGCATGGACAGACAGTGATGTAGATATTGCCGTGCTTTTGCCACATGAGAAATCACCCAAAGCCGGCTCTTTACTGATGAGTGATTTGCGTTTTGAACTGGAAAGACTGCTTGGAAAGGGCGTGGATTTAATCAATTTGCGTCAGGTTCCCACCGTTCTCCAAAAGGAAGTTGTCATGGATGACCGCCGTATCTGTCAGCCGGACGAATATGCCGCCGATGAGTTTGAGATGCTGACGTTTTCATATTATCAAAAACTTAATGAAGAACGTCGGGAAATCCTGGAAAGCGTTCTGGCCGATGGAAGGATTTATAAGGTATGAATGATATCGTTTTGAATAAAAAAGAAAGTATCGAACGCTGTGTCAGGCAAATTCGTTTGTATTATTCCATGCCTGGGGAAGTTGCCTTTGAGGAAAATTATTCCTCAGCAGCTTTCTGACGGGCTGGAAAAAATGGTTGGATTTCGCAATGTTTTAGTGCATGAATACCATGACCTGGATATTAAACTGATGCTTGATGTGATCGATAATCATCTGGATGAATTTATTGATTTTACAAATCACATCATGAAGTGCTTCTGTCTTGGTCGCTGAGTTGTAATTTTTGGATATTTCAAAATGCCTTATAGCTTGTTGCCGGTTTCAATAATTTGTATATTTATTTCGTTGCCGGTTATGGCGCAGGAGAATAATGCGAGTGATTTGAATTCATTGCTATCAAACATGGACGTTCATGGCTTTTACGAAATACGCTCAGGCTACCGCACAAGAAAAGACAAATTCGAGAAAGATATGTCCATCATGGAGACGCGCTTGCAACTCGATATTGCCGCGTATAACGACTGGGCGGATTTCAAGGTCAAGGGCGACATCATCGGCGATCTCGTAACCGAGGAGGGCGACTTCGACCTGCGCGAAGCGAACATGTCTGCAAGCCCGTTTGAATTCATGGACGTCAAGGTCGGGCGGCAGGTTCTCACCTGGGGTACGGGCGATCTGATCTTCATCAATGATTTGTTTCCCAAGGACTGGCAGTCCTTTTTCATCGGGAGGGATACGGAGTACTTGAAGGCGCCGTCGGATGCGGTTAAGGCGAGCATATTCGGCGACCTTGCCAACGTTGACTTTGTTTATACGCCGCAGTTCGATTCGGACCGGTTTATCAGCGGCGAGCGTATCTCGTTCTGGGACGGCAATGTGCTTAGGCTCGCCGGGCGGGACAGGATTGTCCACACGAACAAGCCCAACCGGTGGTTCCGGGACGACGAGTTTGCGGTGCGGGCCTATAAGAATATCAACAATTATGAGTATGCGCTTTACGGGTATTGGGGGTATTGGAAGAGTCCGGGCGGGCAGACGGCGGGGTCGAATCCCCAGGCGACTTTTCCGGATTTGAATGTTTACGGGGCGAGTGTGCGCGGCAACGTGGGCAAGGGAATAGGCAACCTCGAATTCGGATATTACGAGTCTGCCGACGACTTGAACGGGACGAATCCCCTGGTGAATAACTCTCAGCTTCGGTTTCTGGCGGGATATTCGCAGGAGGTGGGCAAGGAGTTGACAGCCGGGGTGCAGTATTATGTTGAGCATATGCAGGACTATGGAGCGTATCTGGACAATCTGCCCGGCGGGCCCGCTGCGGATCGGGATCGGAGCGTGGTGACATTTCGCCTGACGAAACTACTGATGGAGCAGACGGTGATGCTGTCGCTGTTTACGTATTACTCACCGACCGACAAGGACGCTTACTTGCGACCCAGGATAAACTACAAAGTTACCGACGATCTGGCGCTGGAATGTGGAGCGAATATCTTTTCGGCGACCACCCGAACACGTTCTTCGGCCAGTTCCAGAACGACTCGAACATCTACACCGCCATACGTTACACTTTTTAACAGTCGGTTCGGTGGGCTCTTAGACCACCGGCAACGCAACTGTTGGGACAATACGTTAGATGATTACTTTTGCATTTGGCGGCGCCATTTGTTACCATAAGGCGGACGATTCACGTTGGTAAGGTGGTTATGCAGAATGACTGATCGCAGGAAAGCTCATACGCGTTTGGGGGGGCTGAAGGCTCATATCCTTATTTTGATGGGGCTTTGGACGATTCTTGTGGGCGGGGTGCTGGCCTGGACCCTGGTGTGTCATGCAGTGGGAATGTTTGAATCTGCACGCCTTGAAGCACGATCCGCGTTCGAGAAGGATCTGGTATATCGCCGGTGGGCCGCCGGCCACGGGGGCGTATATGTGCCCGCCACCGACGAGACACCGCCTAACGAACACCTGTCCCACGTGCCGGAACGTGACATCACTACGCCGTCCGGCCGAGCGTTGACCCTGGTGAACCCGGCGTATATGACGCGGCAGGTCCATGAGCTGGGATTGCGCAGCTACGGACTGAAGGGCAAGATCACCAGTCTTAATCTGATCAACCCGGGCAATGCCGCCGACGACTGGGAAATCGAGGCGCTTGAGGTTGTCAAGGAGGGGGAGCCGGAGTTCAGTTCGCTGGAGATGATGGACGGCCAGGAGTACCTGCGTTTTATGGGGCCCCTTGTTACCGAAGAAAGCTGTCTCAACTGTCATGCCAAACAGGGCTATAAGGTTGGCGACATCCGCGGCGGTATCAGTATTTCAGTGCCGATGGCGCCGCGGCGGGCGGTGGCGCAGCAGCATGTCGTATCTCTGGCGGTGGGCCACGGTGTGATATGGCTGCTCGGAATGGCGGGCATTGTGGTGGCGGGACGACGCATTGCGACGCAAATCCGAGAGCGTGATCGGGCACAGGACGCACTGGAGAGGCAGCACCAGCGACTGGAAGAACTTGTGCTGGAACGAACGACCCAACTGCGGCAAACCAATCTAAAACTCACGTCTGAGATGGACGACCGCAAACGACTCGAACAGGAACTGCTCGATATCAGCGAAAGGGAACAGAGGCGTATCGGGCGGGAGCTTCACGACAGCCTCGGGCAGCAGTTGACCGGCGCCGCCATCATGAGCAAGGTGCTGCAAGGGAAACTTGACGTTGCCTCCGCCGACCACGGCGCAGAAGCCGCTCAGATTACGCGCCTGATCAATCAGGCAATCGACCAGACGCGCAGCCTGTCGCGGGGATTGCAGCCCGTCGATGTCGAATCCGGCGGGCTTGTCCCGGCGCTGGAGATGCTGACCGCATCCACGCGGGACCTGTTCGGCATCGACTGTACATTCACGCCCGACGCCGATATCCAGATAGATGATCCTGCTATCGGAATAAACCTCTATCGAATCACCCAGGAAGCGATCACCAATGCCATCAAGCATGGACAGTCAAAGCAGATCGATATCTCACTTGGAGCGGATGACGGGGCGTATCGGCTGGCAATTGCCTCCGACGGCAAGGATTTTGCCTTGTCGACGGGCGATACGACCGGTATGGGATTGCGCATCATGGCCTATCGTGCTCAGGCGATGGGTGGATATGTCGATATAAGCAGAGGCGCCGACGGCGGAACAATTGTCAGTTGTTGGTGTCCGATAGAACAATCTGACAAACAAAAAGAATCGGGAACCAAATCATGACAAAGGACTCACATCCAGGTCGTCAACCAGCCGGCGTATCAAAGATAATCATTGTGGATGATCATCCGATAGTGCGGCAGGGATTAGCTGCGCTTATCAACCAGCAGGAGGATATGGAAGTCTGCGCCCAGGCCGCCAACGGCCGGGAGGCGATGGAGCAAATCGGCAAGTTCAAGCCCGATCTGGTCACGATCGACCTTACGTTAGGCGAGTTGGGAGGGCTGGAACTGATCAAGAATATCAAATCGCGATATCCGGATCTCCCGATGCTGGTCATATCGATACATGATGAATCGCTGTATGCCGAGCGTGTCCTCCGGGCCGGGGCAAGAGGATACATCATGAAACAGGAGGCGACCGAGAATGTAACGGAGGCGATTGGCAGGGTCCTTGCGGGTCAGGTTTATGTAAGTGAGTGCATGTCCGATCGCATAGTGAAATCGTTCCTCGACGGGACAGCGAAAAGTCAAGTCCCCGCCGTCGGCGCCCTGAGCGATCGGGAACTGGAGGTTTTTCAATTGATTGGTCAGGGGTACGGAACCCGCAAAATAGCCGAAATGCTGCACCTTAGCATCAAAACGATAGAGACCTATCGAGCGCATATCAAGTTTAAACTGGACCTTGACGATGCCGCCCATCTGCTGCAATACGCCGTGCAGTGGGTCGGCAGCCAGTCATAGACGGTAATTTCCCCTATGAAACGATAGCGCTGCACCTTATGCCAAATCCATCCTCAGCCCCGATGGTCCCGGCGAACCATTTCTTCCATGCAGGATTATATTGGTGTAGGTTGTAAGCGGCGGCAAGACGCCGCTGCCGCTTCACAGTGAAGCGTGTGTGGTCAGTGTGCGGTACGTAAAATAATATCGGTGGGATCGTAATGGCTGAAAACGACAGGAACAATCGCGGGCGGAGCAAGAAGCAGATAATGATTGTGGATGATCACGCCGTTGTGCGAGAAGGACTTACGCGGCTTATCTGCGCAGCCAACGGGCTTGACGTGTGCGGCGGGGCGCAGAACGCCGTCGAAGCAATGAAGATTCTCGCCGCAGAGCCGGTGGACCTTGTGATCATGGATATCTCCATCGAAGGGATGAGCGGCATCCAACTGACCGAAAAGATCAAGTCTCTCTATCCTGACCTGCCTGTGATTATGCTTACGATTCATGATGACCCGGTGTATGCCAGACGCGCGTTTCGCGCCGGCGCCGGCGGTTATATCGCAAAAGATGAGGCCTCTGAAAGCGTCATCAAGGCGATCCGGCGAGTCCTGAGAGGAAAATCGTATATCAGCGACAGAATCGTCCAGCAAATCATTGCTGCAAGGGCGTCGCGGTAACGACAGCGGAAAAGCCTGGGTTTATACAGAACGGGCTCTCGCGTTGAGAGCCGTGTGTTTTTACAATAATTATTTGAAGAAAGTGAGGCATGTTCAGTGGAACTAAAGGGAAGCAAGACAGAGAAGAACATTCTAACCGCTTTTGCGGGTGAGTCTCAGGCCCGTAACAAGTACACCTACTTTGCGAGTCAGGCGAAGAAGGAAGGTTATGAACAGATTAAGGCAATTTTCACAGAAACCGCCGATCAGGAAAAGGCCCACGCCAAGAGCCTTTTCAAACGGCTCGCCGGCGGCGATGCAATGGTGAGTGCGGCATTCCCCGCCGGTGTCATAGGAACTACCGCGCAAAATCTCAAATCTGCTGCGGCGGGTGAGGACTACGAAACCACCGAAATGTATCCCGGCTTTGCAAAAGTTGCCGAAGACGAAGGCTTCAGGGAAATCGCGGCTCTTTTCAGGAGTATCGCCGTTGCCGAAGAACGCCACAGGGACCGATATCTGGCCTTGCTCGCCAACGTCGAAGAGGGCAAAGTCTTCACGCGTCCGATTCCCGTCCGGTGGATTTGCAGAAACTGCGGATACGTCCACGAAGGAACAGATGCGGTAAACGTGTGCCCGGCCTGCGCGCATGGACAGGCATATTTTGAACTGGAGGCGGTAAACTACTGATTATGGTCAAGATGCCCGCTGCTTTCGCCGATTTATGGTCTACAGGTACTAAATGGGGCGGTTTCCTGACGGATCATTACGGCAGGGCGGTTGTGGCGTCGTCAAGCTGCTCGGGACAAAACCGGCTGGATTTATCGTCTCGGCAATGTATTGAGTATGCTGATTATATCAGGCTGTGAAAGGAGTTGTAAAATGAAAGTACGAACAGGTGTGGTAACGATGAAGGGCAACGTGTTGACCCTTCAGGGAAACGATATCGAGGCGGGAGACAAGGCGCCGGACTTCGAGGTCCTTGACAACGACCTGTCGACGGTGAAACTATCGGATTACACCGGCAAGGTTGTGATTATTTCATCCTTGCCCTCGCTGGATACGCCGGTCTGCGATATTCAGACCAGGAAGTTCAACGAAGAGGCGGCAAAGCTCTCCACCGATGCAGTCGTGCTGACGATCAGTATGGACCTGCCTTTTGCACAGAAACGGTGGTGCGGCGCCGCCGGCGTTGACAACGTCCGGACACTTTCAGATCACAGAGACGCCTCGTTCGCCACGGCGTTCGGAGTGCTGATCACGGAACTTCGCCTGCTGGCGCGGGCGGTTTTTGTTGTGGACAAGGCCGGCACGGTACACTATGTTCAGATCGTTGACGAATTGACGAATGAGCCGGATTATGAGGCTGCGATTGACGCGGCCAGAGCGTTGCTGTGAATGATGTTACTAAAATCAGGATTAAGGAAAAGCGAGAAAGGACTACGAAATGACAGAGAGACTACAAATCTATAAATGTATGG
>JAGHBX010000606.1 GCA_021160785.1 Planctomycetota bacterium
ACTATTGATCCCCCGCCCTCTCTCCTTCGACATTCAATATTTCTCGGTTCGACATTCGATATTCACATTCCCCAAACCACCAATAGGCTGCGGTCTATGCCTGCCGGCGACTCTGGCTGGGCCTTCTGTGTTGGTTTTTCGCACATTTTTTGGTTTGTGTCGTTGTATTGTGGGGTGATTGGTGGAAAATTAGTTGCCAGCGGGTTGTGAACATGTTATAAGGCGGGTTCTTATTATGAAATGCTTTGTTTTGGCTTGTGGGGCAGGTTGCAGGCCGATTTATTAGTTTATTATTATGGAGACAGTTATGAAGCGTAAGATGGTAACGATTGACGGCAATTCGGCCGTTGCTTATGTGGCTCACGCCACCAACGAAGTTATTGCGATTTATCCGATCACGCCAAGCTCGGTCATGGGCGAAATCGCCGATGCCAGGAGCGCCGCCGGTCAGAAGAACATATGGAGTACGATTCCGTCGGTAACCGAGATGCAGTCCGAAGGCGGCGCCGCCGGCGCTATCCACGGCGCGCTGGTCTCGGGCGCGCTGGTCAGCACCTTCACCGCCTCACAGGGGCTGCTGCTGATGATCCCGACGATGTATCGTCTCGCCGGCGAACTGACGCCGACGGTGTTCCACGTCGCGGCAAGATCGTTGGCGTGCGGGGCGCTTAGCATATTCGGCGACCATTCCGATGTGATGGCCGTCAGGCAGACCGGTTTTGCCATGCTCTGCTCCGGGAATATACAGGAGTGCATGGATATGCCGCTGATCGCACAGCAGGCGACGTTAGCGTCGCGGATACCGTTTTTGCACTTCTTCGACGGCTTCAGGACCAGCCACGAGGTGCAGAAGGTCGAGGAACTGTCGTTCGACGACATGCGAGCCATGATCGACGAAGACCTCATCGCAGCGCACCGGGCAAGGGCGCTTACGCCCGACCGACCCACCATAGGCGGCACGGCTCAGAACCCGGATGTCTACTTCCAGGGCTGTGAAACCGTCAACAAGTTCCATCGCGACACACCCCAGATCGTCGCCGAGACGATGGCCAGATTTGAGAAAATCGTCGGCAGGCGCTATCGCCTGTTCGACTACTTCGGGGCAGCCGATGCGGAGAAGGTAATTATCCTGATGGGCTCGGGCATGGATACGGCTCACGAGACCATCGACTACCTCACGGCCCAGGGCGAAAAGGTCGGCATCATCAAGGTGCGACTGTTTAGGCCCTTCAGCATCAAGCATTTCATCGAGGCCCTGCCCAAAACCGTAACGAAGATCGCCGTCCTCGACCGGACCAAGGAGGCCGGCGCTCCCGGCGAGCCGCTGTATATGGATGTTCGCACCGCTATCAGCGAGGCTATGGACGCAAAGGCGACGGCGTTTGAGAAATACCCGCTCATTGTCGGCGGCCGGTTCGGCTTAGGCTCAAAGGAATTCACGCCCGCCTCGGTCAGGGCGGTACTGGATAATCTCGACGCCACAGAGCCCAAGCAGGAGTTCACCGTCGGCATTAATGACGACATCACAAACCTCGGACTCGATATTGACGCATCCTTTGATATTGAGACCAGCGTTTACGGCGCGATGTTCTACGGTCTCGGCTCGGACGGAACCGTCGGGGCAAACAAGAACTCCATCAAGATCATCGGCGAACAGACAGACAACTACGCCCAGGGCTACTTTGTCTATGACTCCAAGAAGGCGGGCGCCATTACCGTTTCGCATCTGCGATTCGGCAAGGAACTGATCCGCAAGCCCTATCTCATCAAGCAAGCCGATTTCGTCGCGTGCCACAATCCCAGCTTCATGGAAAAGTACAACATGCTCTCGTCGCTCAAACCGGGGGGCGTCTTTCTGCTGACGAGCCTGCACTCGGCAGACGAGGTGTGGGACACGCTGCCGGCGGAAGTGCAGCAGCAGATGATCGACAAGAAAGTCAAGTTCTACATTATCGACGCGATCAGCATCGCCCAGGACTTAGGTCTGGGCGCACGAATCAACGTCATCATGCAGACCGCGTTTTTCAAGATCAGCGGCGTCATTGGGATCGATAAGGCGGTAACAGCAATCAAAGACGCCATCCAAAAAACTTACGGCAAAAAGGGTGAAAAGATCGTCAATATGAACAATGCCGCCGTCGATGCGGCGCTCGATAAGGTTTTTGAAGTTGACGTGCCCTCCGAAGCGACGAGCACACTGCACATGGCAAAGGCCGTTCCGGACGATGCACCCAGGTTCGTCAGAGAGGTCCTGGGCGAAATCATGTCCGGGCGCGGCGACAACCTCAAGGTCAGCCAGATGCCTATCGACGGTCGGTTCCCCACGGGAACAACGCAATACGAAAAACGCAACATCGCTGTCAACATCCCGCAGTGGGTCCCCGAGTTATGCATTCAGTGCGGCCAGTGCTCGTTAGTCTGTTCGCATGCGGCGATCCGCATCAAAGCCTACGACCCGAAATATGTTGACGGCGCACCGGAAACCTTCCAGAGCATTGACGCAAAAGGCAAGGATCTGGCGGGCATGAAGTTCACCGTTCAGATCGCGCCGGAAGACTGCACCGGCTGTAGCGCCTGCGTGGTCAACTGTCCGGGCCAGGAGCGCGACGCCGAAAAGAAACCTACCGGCAAAAAGGCCATTAACATGACGCTGCAGGAACCACTGCGTTTTTCTGAACGTGAAAACTACGATTACTTCCTGTCGATTCCCGACACGGACCCGGCAAAGTTCAAACGCAACAGTGTCAAAGGCAGCCAGTTCATACCCGCGCTGTTTGAATACTCCGGTGCCTGTGCCGGCTGCGGTGAGACGCCTTATGTCAAGCTCGTCTCACAGTTGTTCGGCGACAGAGCCGTTATCGGAAACGCCACCGGCTGCTCTTCCATTTTCGGCGGAAACCTGCCCACAACACCCTACACCAAGCGAGCCGACGGCAGAGGACCGGCCTGGCAGAACAGTCTCTTCGAGGACAACGCCGAATTCGGGATGGGCATGCGATTGGCCATCGACAAGTTCAGCGGCTATGCACTCGAACTCCTTGACAAGGTTGTCACCGCCGGCTGTGTCGATAAGAGCCTTGCCGACCGGATCATCGCCGGCATGGTCACGCAGAATACGCAGGACGGCATCGAGGCCCAACGCGGGCTCATCGATCAACTCAAGGCCCAATGCACAAAGAGCAACTGCGACGAATGCAAACGACTGCTCGGCGTTGCCGACTATCTTGTCAAGAAAAGCGTTTGGGTCATCGGCGGGGACGGCTGGGCGTATGATATCGGCTACGGCGGGCTGGACCACGTGCTGGCCAGCGGACGCAACGTAAACGTTCTTGTCCTGGATACCGAAGTCTATTCCAACACCGGCGGGCAAATGTCCAAGGCCACTCCGAGGGCCGCCGTCGCCAAATTCGCCGCCGCCGGAAAGACCATGGCAAAGAAGGACCTCGGTATGATCACGATGACATACGGCAATATCTATGTCGCAAAGATTGCTTACGGCGCCAACCCCAACCAGACGGTCAAGGCATTCGTCGAAGCCGAAAGCTATGACGGCCCGTCGCTGATTATCGCCTATGCTCACTGTATCGCCCACGGCTTTAATCTTGCCAACGGTCCCATCGAACAGAAAAAGGCCGTCGCCTGCGGGTATTGGCCTCTCTATCGCTTCGATCCCAGGATCGCCGCACAGGGCAAGAACCCGTTCCAACTCGACTCCAAGCCGCCGACCGGCGACTTCGAAGAATACGCCTATGGCGAAAACAGGTATCGTACGCTGCGACAGTCCAAACCCGAGCTTGCCGCGAAACTGATGAAGGCCGCAAAAGCCGACGTCGCCGCCGGATACGCAAGAATCGAAAAACTGGCCAATCCGTAATGCGAGTCTAAGCCGCGTACATGCGATCGTTACCGCGCTGCCGCGTCGAATGGCCCGGCGGCGCGGTGTTGTATACCTAATCTGGAGAGGACGTTGAAATGAAGATCAATCTCAAAACCACGGCATTGACTATCGTCGGGCTGCTTCTGGTTTCAGCCGGCTGTCAAGACTCGCTGACAACCGGCACTGCCGCCAAGAGCAAAGAAACCACAATCAGCGCCAACTGCATTGTGACCTTTTATCTCGGTGAGGCCGCCGGCTACTTCAGCGAGCAGAAGCACTTTTTGAGACCTGCTTTGGGCGACATTTGCATAACCGCTCTTGAACCTGACGGCACGTTTCGCTGGCAATTAGCCGGCGGCGCCTATGAATCATCCGGACCCGCTGCGACAGCCGGTCAATCGCCTGTCGCCGTCATTGACAGAGATATCGCCCTGGCAATAATCACGGCCTTCAAAGTGTCAACCGGTTACTACACAGCCGATTCTGGTGAAAAACTCGCCCAAATCAGGATCGACGGCAAGTGGTACCTGCCCATTAAACTCCCCAGCACCGCTGCAACGGGGGCAGGTATAACCCTCTTTCAGTCTCGCAACGACGGGGTCATCGACTTTATACGTATCTACAATGCCGCCAACTCTTTCACGACTGCTCGGGCCTACAATATGCGATGGCTAAACGATGCCGAAGCCTTCGTCCCGACCAAGATTGACATCTTCCGGCGAACAGCCGACGAAGCCGAAGACACGAAGATACTGGGGATCCATTACACGGGCTTTTCCATCCCCTGATGCGTGCTTGCACATTATGGGACCATAGTAATTTACTTTCTCACCGCCCGGCCAGGAAGCAACCTCGCGGTTTCTGCACGAGGCACAGCGAAAAATGCGGTAGCAGCACTGGGGATAAGGGTTTTTACATTTCTCAAGTCGAACAAATCCGCCATCTAACAGTAGAAGTGTCGTAATGTTGAATTGTTGACTAACCTGCGCCGAGGAGCTTGTCCGCATAAGCACTGTATCTATATGTGGTTATGCCGCAAGTTGCTGCATTTTTTCTGCCTCTGTCGCCCTCCCGGGCGACCAGGGGTCAGGTTTCCGGGGTGGATAGATTGCGACCGGTAATATCGTATAGAACCGGCAGTGTTTGTAAATCCCATTAAACGGCAGCGCCACGTGGAAAAAGGTTAAGCACTATCTTCTGCGGACCGAAGAACCAGATAGAATTCTGGTTCTATCTGCGCTTTTTCCAGGCGCAAGCCGACCGGATGGATAGGCGTTAACGGGACGAAAAATGCCGATTGACATGAAAAGAGCTGGCCACGGCTGCAACCGGGTACCCGAGACAAGTTCAACATTACAGGTTTTGTTTTACGGACGAAGAAGAATGACTGCATTAAAGGCTGCATTGTATGGACTGACATTGTCGTTGCTGATAGTGTTCTGTGTCGGCTGCGCCGACGATATCCTGGACCCTACCCAGACAGGTCGTTTCCGGCCTGTCCCTGCCCTCAACGTCATACTCGAATCGCTGGGTGTCGCTGATGAGCCCGACCCAGCTTACGCCGGCGCAGAATCCCCCGGACCTGACGACCTCATCGACTACGAGCGCGACTACGTCTTCGGCGCGGGCGATGTCATACGTATATCCATTTACGAGTTGCGCCAGGAGGGTCGCCCTTTCATCAACGACTATGTCGTAACCGAGTCGGGACGAGTTTCGATTCCCGATGTCGGCCTTGTACGCGCTGCCGGCCTTACCGAAGTCAAACTCGAAGAGGAAATCAAGGCCATTCTCTCACCCGGCATTCTCAAGGATCCCTCGGTTACAGTACTGCTCCTCCAGTCGCAAAGCCGCCTGTTCTCAATATACGGCCAGGGTGTCGGCCAGTCCGGCAGGTTTTCCATCCCGCGGTACACATTCCGCCTCACCGGCGCCATTGCACTCGCAGGCGATGTCGGCCAGTTTAACGTAACTTACATCTACATCTCGCGCGATGTGCCTGTAAC
>JAGHBX010000155.1 GCA_021160785.1 Planctomycetota bacterium
TACGGCGAGACGCACTCTGCGAGCCGATTCTACGAATTCCAAGCGAGGAGAATGAACCTTCGCTACAAAACGGCCGGCAGAAAGAACGTCTTCTGTCATACGTTGAACAATACCGTCATCGCTTCGCCGCGCATTTTGATACCGATTCTCGAACTCAATCAGAACGCCGACGGCTCGGTCAACGTGCCGGCATCGCTGCTGCCTTACATGCACGGGCGAGAAGTCATCACCGAAGGCTGACTTTATTTGGTGCGTTTTCTCAGGAAAGCCAAACATCCCAGAAGCAGCGCCAGGCTTGCGGGCTCTGGAATGGCTGAAGCTGAGAATGAGGCACTTCCAGTAGTCGCATTCATGCTGGCTGTCCCGTCGGCGCCGTCGCTTTCAATTGCAAGGCCGTTATACGAAATCACCATCTGCATTGCCGAAGGCAGATCGACGGCATCTGCACCGATAGCAAGGTCGTTGGTGTTCATTGTCAGACCAAGTTCCATGTAGCCGATTCCGAACGGGCTAACGAGTATCTGTGTCAGGCTTGCCGAAGTTACATCGAACACTGCGGTTGTCGCATTGCCCGGGTTGGCAATAGTCACCGTTTCGCCGATAATCGTAATATCGCCGCCGCTTGCGGTCCATCCCGTCAGGTCCACCTCGATGTCGGCCAACGTAAGTCCGGTAATATTATCCTGGGAAGATCCCGATATCGAGCCTTCGGACAAGTCGAACCCATCCGGTTCTAATCCGATAATACCGAACCCGCCGGATATTTCGTCGACGATCAGCGTTGCACCGGCATTGGATGCAATGGCAAGAAGGGACAATACGATAATTGATGCTGCGATTACAACATTACGTGAATTTGTCATGACGCCTCTCCCGATTAAAACACGATTTTCCCAATCCGCTTCACCAGTAGTGACTTTTCGACACCCTCTCGAGGCTGCTACGCCAACAGCGTCAGCCGGATGCTTTACATCACCCCCATATCTCCAGTTGTGTATTATAGGGAAACATTCATCGTATGTCAAGATAAAACTATAAAAATTTTGGCTAATCCGAATAATACGCAGGTGCATTGGCATATCGTAGGCCCAAGAAAATTCGCCCAGGGCCCCAGATGCACAAATTTCCGCCCTTATGCCCCAAATTTGAGCATCAGCCCGAACTATTTTTTTTCAGGGCGTAAATAGGTAACTGTCCCCTATTTTTCTAAATGGCATCCCCATTCATCGCTTTGGAGTGTTCCGGCGAGGGTTTCCAACAGTTTTCTGTTGGTTGTTAGAGGCTGGGTGTATTCCTGCTGACGACAATGCCGCAGGAATGCCATTTGCGTTCGAACTGCCCGTGTGAGAGTACTTCTATTCCGGTTACCGGGTCGGCGACGGTCACCCGTGTGTCGGAGACGCCCAGGACGGCCACGCAATGGTCCAGTAATGTCGCCTCTCTGACGGAGACCAGCGTAATTCCGGCGTTCTTGAGTTGCGCAATGGAGTCGAAGGTGCGAAAGCGGCATTGGAGGCCCTGGTCTGCATAGCGTTGCTTGAGAGCCGAATAGAGCGTCCATAGCAGCGTTCCGGTAAGCGGGTTGGTTCGTGCAAGCACCGCGATTTCGCCTTCCTGGGCTGGAAAACCGAGTTTCCTAAGCGCTGTGACCGCCGCTGCCGGCCCGCATGTGTAACTTGTGGATTGATAGCAGATACCGTTGGCGTCGACTCTTGTCTCAATGCCGGCAAGATTGTCGCCGATCAACGCCGGCACGAGAAAGGGCAGTACGGAAAAGCCAGTTACAAAGAGCAGCATTAACACCCAGATAGCGCACCGCTCGATTTTATAGGGCAGGCGGGACAGCGGGGTTGTGAGCCCGAATGTAATGACAAAGGACAGGATGACGTACTTTGTGCGGCCGGCTGTGATGAAGAACAGCGGGCGGGTGAGATCAAGCAGGCTTGTGCATGCGGCGATTATCAGCAGGCTCAGCAGGCAAATCGGCAACGCAAGCGTATAGGCCCACCACGGGCCGGGCAGACGTGAGGCCTTCTTGCCCAGCCATATGCCGCCAAGGGCGACCATGACAACACAGAGTGTTTCCAGCCACGGATTCATCAGCAAAAATACCCCAGTAACACGCACACATAAATGCTGTCAGGGGAGAATCCTTTGGCAGGCAGGCGGATCGTCGAGTCTTTCCAATGCCCGGCCCCCGATTGGCGGACACCTGCGGTCCGCCGCGAACAATCCATTGGGCGCATTCTACCAGTTTGAGCATAAAAACTCAAGAAAATTGTTCAGCATTCGGGATGTAGCGAATAGTTGGTGGTGCGGAAGGAGCAGCATATAGCCGCAACCAAAATGATTTATCCGTCCCGGCGCGCCGGGACAGATTCTCGCAGATTATTTGCCGCGAAAAGGCTCAAGAGGCACAAAAGAAACAAAAGTTGCTTATATTGGGATTGAGATTTAACTTCCTGTGTCTTAAGCAGTTATGTCGTTGCTGATAAAGAAACGTGCACAAAAACAAGAAGATGACGGATAGTGCAGAGAGCACCAAGTAGAGGTGTATTTGGGGTTGTGTTGTTGTGGCCTCTCCATTTTGCGGGAAAATTCGGCGAAAGTGTGCAATCGCTCGTTAAGCGGGTCTTTCATTAAGACGAAATATTGTGATGCCGGCCCGTTGAATGGCGGCGGGAGGCACGTAATCTTACAAGACTTACGAGGTGCAAAATGATGGGCAAAAGAGAGAGAAAGAGACTGATTGGCAGACGTTTTTTAAGCACATATTTGATTATCATGTTCCTCGTTTCGGGATGTGGCGACAAGTATGGTCGTGTGATTGATCCGGGAAGCGATCGTATTGAGATCAAGGAAACTCATTCGGAGTTTTCCTCCCTTGCCAACGATTCGGATCTTCCGATGATGTATGTAAGCGAGGGCAAAATCGGTGTTTCCAAGGTCGAAGCGGATCTGGAAGAAGCCGATGCTTTCGATTTACAGGCTCGTGCGGAATTGGACAAACAGTTGGCCGATTTCAATGCCTGCCGGACGGAAGTGAAAGCGCACGTCAACTAGAGCCTCTCCGAAGCCGATGCTCTTAATGAAAAGTACAACAGAGAATACAGCAAGGCGATGGCGCAAATCGCAGCGAGAGAAGCGGAACTTGAAGCTCTCATTGAACGTAAAGACACAATCGTGTCGGCCTTAAGCAAAGAGGGCGACAGCAAGCGTAACGATATTGTCTCGGAAGGACGTGAAAAGTTCCAGCGTGAAACAGCTCGTATTGAACAGCTCAAAGAGATTCACGACGCGATTGAAGTCGAAAGCAGCGCCAAGATTCTCGATATGAAGGAAGCCTCGAGAGCGACTCGGGAACGTGCCGATGCGATGGTGCTGGACCTCGAGGCGGAAGCCGAAGCTGTTCAGCTTGAGATGCTGGCTCGTGTAGACGAACTTAACGAGGAGATCAAATCCACTGCTATTCAGACACAATCGGAAGTCGACAGGCTCAATGTCGTGCGTGAAGCGATCCTTAAAGATTCGGGTGCTCGCGTAAAAGAGCTTCGCAGTAAAGCCACTACTAAAGAGGCGAACATTGCGAATGAAAAATATCAACTGAAGCTGGCCGAAGCGGTATTTGTCAAGACGGAAGCCGAGGCGAAGACTCAGGAGAAATCCGCCAATGCGCCTACCCGCTTTGAAAAGGCCATGGCTGAGATTGACCGTCTCCGGGCGGAGGTTTCGCATCACCAGGACAGTTCGGCAGCCAGCTACGCATCGCAGCTTGCTGAAATTGAGGCGAAGCTGGACGATGAGCTGAACGAAGTGAAGAAACTTCGCGTTGGTTCCGACCGGGCCGAACAAGTCGCTCGCTCCGAATTTGTCAAGGCCGAAGCCGCCGCTCGCGCCGAGGCTGTGCGCCAAACAGCGATCCATGCCGAAGCGGTAGCGGAAGCGCAAAAACTCCAGATTATCGCCGAAGCGGAAGCCGAAGCGGCGCGAATCAAACAAGAAGTTCTGGAAGAGATTGCGTCCAAGAAAAAAGGCAAAAAAGTTGAAATGGACAAGAACACGACATTTGCGCCCGATCAGTCGGACGAACTGCACCAGGTTCCGGATGTTCCGCAAGTCGTCGCTGTGGTTCCCAGGATAGAGCCGGATCATGTCGCGGCGTATCGCACAAGCTTTGCGGAGGTTATGAGGACCAGATCGCAAGCTAACGCTTACGAATCGGTCGCAGAAGCGACATTCGCAGAAGCGAAAACAAATCTCATGGCTGTGGAGGCGCAGGAAGCCGCCATTGCATCGGAACAGTTAGCTATTGCGGATGCTCTCGAGGCCCAGGCTCGAAATCGTTTCACTGAAATTGAAACGAAGATTGAAAAAGAGATGGATGTCGTAGAATCAAAATACCGCCAGAATGTTGTGCAGGCCGAATCCTTCCGTAAGGAGATAGAAGCCGAGGTCATGGATTTGCGGAGTCAGGCGACCGCCATGGAGCAGATCGCCAACGCTCGTGCGGAACAACTTCATGCAGAAAGCCAGGCGGTCGCTCAGATCGGCGTAAATGATGTCGAGAAGTTGAACGTTACTCTTTGGGCCGTCCAGCAGCGTGGCGACGCCGAGTATTCGAAACTCATGACAGAAGCCCAGAGTATCTCCGATTCGCAAGAAGCTCTTGCCCTTCAGATCGATGCACAGGTTGATTCGGCCAGCCGATATCTTGAGGCGGGCCTGGCGAAAATTGAGAATTCAATCAACTCTGCGATACGAATTGCCCAAGCCGATTATAAGCAGTCATTGACGGAAGCGACTGTTTTGCGACAGAAAACGGATGCAGAAATCACTCGCATTAACGCACAATTTACGATGGAACACGCGATATCGAAGGCACAGATAGAGCGTGATAAAGAGATGGCATTGAGCCAGACGCTCCGTGGCGAAGCTGCCTGTGGTCGTATGATAGCAAACGCTCATTTAACGAATATGCGTGAGAATGCGAACCTTGACGCTAAATGTGCAACTGCACAAGCGGACATGAATATTATTCTGTCGACCAACTCTGCGAAACGTGCGTCCGCACAGGTTTATCTCGATGCCGTAAAGGCGCGGTTCAACGCACGCATACAGCAAGTCAAGTCCGAACGTGTAGTCGCAGAAGCCGTGGAGTACAATGCGGTGGCCATCAAGAGAACCGATCTGGCGAGTGCATTAGCCGAAGCGATGGCGGCGCGTGAAGATTCCAAGCAGAAACTGGCTGCGCTGAAGAAAAGGCAGGACGAGGTTTATACCGCATCTTTGACAAACTGGTCCGGCAAACTTGCCACGTTCAGGAACAACCGTGCACAATTTGAAACGGATATTCCTTCCGTAGAGTTCGTCGAAACGTCTGTACCTCAAGATACTCCTTCGGTGCACACGGCAGCGTGGGGTTTTGACGACGCCGATTAGCTTCAGGAAGAATCACAACAACAAAGCAGGACGGATGACCATTATCCGTCCTGTTTTTTTGGACGTTTGGCCGGCTATTGCATGTCAAGGCGAACTGTTCGACTTTGAAGGTTGCTGTCGTAAGTCGTTGTCTATAAGAACTTTGGGTTGCCGGTCCTCGTATGCCGGCGACTGGGGCAGGAGTATTTGCGTCCATGTTCATTATTGTGATTAATCGCTTGCATTTTGTATTCGTATATGATAATGTATTATGTGCAGGTGGCCCCTGCGGTGTGCGTGGTGGTGATTGTATTTGAAAGAACCGATGCCCTCACATAGGGAGGTCAGGTCTTGGCGGATCGGAAAAGCCTGCCCGACAGGACTTTCGGACACAAGCAACGACTGCCCACTTTGATTTAGAGGGTTCTTTTCAAACGCGCTGTTCACGGCAGTTGCGGAGGTTGGCCTGACAATTAAAGGTCTGTCTTAGGGCAGGCCTTTTTTTTATGGTGTGCCCGGCGGCGCACTTACTTGGAGGTGTAAGTCCTCTATGGGCCCGACAGCGGGAACCATTAGCCGGACGGCAAGGGTGTTAGTCGTGAGGCTGAATCTGAAGGAAGTCGCAGGCAAAGCGCTGGCTCGACGAACAGA
>JAGHBX010000478.1 GCA_021160785.1 Planctomycetota bacterium
CAACTATGCTGCAGCATGCACAGGCAGGTGCGGTTGTGCGTAAGGGGCGGATAAAGCAGTCTATTGCGTTTTGGTGCTTTAATGTTGCCGGCGGTAAATGGGATCTTGAGCGGACGTGCCAGGTTGCTGTGAAGTTGGGCTGTCCGAGTGTGGAATTAGTGTTGGGCGATGATCACAAGATTGTCAGGAAGTACGGATTGACCTGTGCGCTTGCGCAGATCGATCTTAGTCCGGACCCGCCTTTTGTTAAGGGTTTTAATAATCCGGCGCACTGGCCGAGGGTGATTGCGGCGACGAAAAAGGCGATCGACGAGGCCAACGCCTACAAATCGCCGTGTGTGATTGCCTTTACCGGCTACAACGCAAAGGATCCGGCGAATCCCGACGGGCCGAAGTGGACTCGCCAAGAGGGCGCCGACAACTGCGTTGCGGGCTTTAAGCAGATCATCGGTTATGCCGAGAAGAAGAAGGTTAATATCTGCCTTGAGGTGCTGAATACGCGCGACGACTCGCATCCGATGAAGGGGCATCCCGGCTACATGGGCAACAATACCGAGTGGTGCATCGACGTCGTCAAGCGGGTGGGCTCGCGGCGCATGAAGCTGCTGTTCGATATTTATCATGCCCAGATTATGGACGGCGATATTATCCGCAGGATCCGCGAGCATGCCGACTATATCGGGCACGTCCATGTCGCCGGCTGTCCCGGGCGGGGCGAACTGGACGACAAGCAGGAACTAAACTTCAAGCCGATCATGCAGGCGCTCATAGATGTCGGCTACAAAGGCTACGTCGGCCACGAATACATCCCGACAAGAGATGCCATGACAGGCCTGGCCGAAGCGGTCGCCCTGTGTGATGTGTAGACGCAACGGCGGGGCAAGCGGCGCCCTACATTTGGTAGCTGGGCAAGGCGGGGTTTACCGGAGCCAAAAACAGGACAAGTAAATTCTACTAATAAATGGACCTGGTCCCTTTATTAGTAGAATTTTTTTATCTTCTTCCCGGCTTCGCCTTTGTGGCCTTGTTGGTTCTGGCTTTTGCCTTTAGATTTGGAGCTTTTATGGGCCTGCCTCTTGACTTCAATGTCCCTTCGAGGTCGAGTTGCCTCGCTGTCTGTTTCACCCATTCGTCGTTCCCAAATGGGCGCCCGCGATTAATCGCGTTGGCCAGTTTCACAAGATCGGTTTCGTTCGGGAGGATGTTCACAAGCTCGCTCCAGTTCTTCGGAATCCTGATCGGACTTTGCGCAAGCTTCAGTGGGCCTTTGTCGGCGCCGTTGCGAATCGCCAGGCTGCTCCACTCCCACTCATCGGCCCTGCGGACGAGCCCCGCCCGCATCGGGTTACTCTCGATGTAACGAACCGCCGTCAGATAATGCCCATCCGACTCGACGGGAAAACTCTTAAACCGCC
The DNA here is from genome assembly GCA_021160785.1 of Planctomycetota bacterium. Classification (GTDB taxonomy): domain Bacteria; phylum Planctomycetota; class Phycisphaerae; order Sedimentisphaerales; family Anaerohalosphaeraceae; genus B28-G16. The sequence goes on from JAGHBX010000478.1 coordinate 1,416, forward strand.
CCTGGTACACATGCCCGATCCCGACTGTGCCGTGCCAGGTATGCCACCGCCGAACATGCGTAACCGTCAGCCACCGCATAAACTCCGACAGGTCCCCGTCCTCATACGGCCGAAGCAGCAAATGCCAGTGATTCGACATTATGCAATACGCAAGCAGCCGACAAGGTGTGCGCTCCAGAGCCTCGGCAAGAACCTTCTCGAAAGCCTCAAAATCGCCCCGCTTCTTGAATATCCGCTGCTTCGCGTTGGCGCGATTCATTACATGGTAAACAATACCGCCAACACATTTTCGTCGAATCCGCGTCATGAAAACAATTATAAACAAACCCGACACACAGTCAACCGCAAATAAAGGGACCTGGTCCCTATATTAGTACAAGGCGATTATGCAGGCGCTGGTGGACGTCGGCTACAAAGGGTACGTCGGGCACGAATACATCCCGACAAGAGACGCCATGACAGGCCTGACCGAAGCGGTCGCCCTGTGTGATGTTTAGAGGCAACGGCGGGGTAAGCGGCGATCTACACTTGGCAGCTGGGTCGAGTGGGGCTTACTGAAGCCAAAAACAAGACCAAGGAATTCTACTAATAAATGGACCTGGTCCCTTTATTAGAAGATTTTTTCAGTCTTCTTCTTGGCTTCGGTGAACGGGGGGCTGATCCGCCGCAGGGGGCAATGGGGTTGGGAGTTTTTGGCACATCCGGGAAATGCGTAGGTTGATTGCTATATCGAACGACCGAGAAAAATTGCCCGGGGCCCCAGATGCACAAATTTCCCCCCGCATGCCCCAAATTTGAGCATCTGCCCAAACGATTTTTCTCTCAACCATCTCCAGGGGCACGGGGCACCTACGCATTAAGCGGATGAACCGGAATTATCTTGAAATTGAGGTTAAACTACGGTATTAAGAGGCATGAAGTTTGCAGGAGCGGTTCAGTGAAAGGTATATGGGGAATCCTGGTTTAATTAAGGTATCGGAAAATGAATATGAAGCATAGTTTGGCGGCAAAATCAATCTATTTGGCTGTTTTAATGTTTTTGCCATGCGCCTGTGGGCAGGAAATTAAGACTATGAATGTTTTCGACCTTACCCGTCAAGAGGTCATTGACAATACTCTTACTCCTTATGACGGGATCAGTACTGCCGGCGTTGACACTTCTACGCTTGACGGAAAAGTCATGTGCGGCTATCAGGGCTGGTTTACCTGTCCCGGCGATGGTTCGTCTAAAGGATGGAATCATTGGGCGGAGTCTATCCGGGGTGAATACAACGCGTTTAAACCGGGCAGTTGCTGTATCGATATGTGGACGGA
>JAGHBX010000666.1 GCA_021160785.1 Planctomycetota bacterium
GTATATTGTATATTGTAGATTTTATGTTGTATATTGTACCTTGGCGTGCTCCCGATGTGTCGGGATAAACTTTGACGCAAGCGGATTTTAGATTGTTGGTTGCTAAATTCAGTTTTTTGTTGACGGGCCGGTTGGTTTGAGGTAAAGTACTGTGCCCGGTTTTGTTGGGTTTTTAGGCTAAAAATGAGCATTACGAGAGATTCGTGATGATAACGAAATATATTTTTCCGTGGCACAAAGGACTGTGTTAGGCAGATATGCAAGCTACTAAAAACTTCAGGACGTATTTTTTTCGGGGGATGGCCGCACTTCTGCCCACAATCCTGACAATCTGGATATTCGTCCAAAGTTATCATTTTATCCAGGACAGGGTCAGCGTCCATATTAACCGTGGTCTTGTCTGGATAATCGGGTGGGTATCCGAGGGTAAGTGGACGCACGAGTTTCTTACTGATTTCTGGGTCGATGGCGCCGGCAAGATAACGGGCTTTTTTGTTGCTGTTGTTGGCGTTGTTTTTATCGGCGCGTTTCTTGCCAGTGTGATGGGGCGGACGCTGTGGCATATGTTCGAGAAGATGTTGGTGAATATTCCGTTGGTGAAAAAGGTTTATCCTTATATCAAGCAAATTACGGATTTCTTTCTTACGAAGCAGAATCTGACATTTAATGACGTTGTTGCACTGCAATACCCACGGAAAGGCGTGTGGTCGGTGGGTATGGTGACGGGAGCAGGCCTCAAGAAGATCAGCGACTCGCTGTCGAAAGAGTTTCTGACGGTCTTTGTTCCTACGTCACCGACGCCTTTTACGGGTTATGTGATTATGACGCCGAAGGATGAGACAATTGAACTGGATATGACGATTGAGGAGGCGTTGCGATTTACGATAAGCGGCGGGGTGATTACTCCTGCTGAGCAACGCGCCTTTGAGGCGATGTCGAACAAGGATGAGAATGACGGCGTATAGAAGTTACGAGAAGTCAACAATTTAGTAAAGAAGGAGGCGCCTATGCTATTTACGATGACCGGCAAACACATCGAGATAACTGAAGCATTGAGGGCTCACGCCCGGGAAAAGGGCGAGAAGCTTCCCCGTTATTATAACAGTATCAACCATATTGAGGTTGTTATCGAGGGTAATGGCGGCGGCTCGCCGAGTGTTGAGATAATCGTTCACGCCGAGCACAGCAATGATTTTGTTGTGAAAGAATCCGGCGAGGACACCTATGCGTGCATTGACGTTGCGATGCACAAATTAGAGAGGCAGTTGCGTCGTAAGAAAGAAAAGCAGCGTAACAACAAGCATATTGGCGGTGCGCCGGAGCTTGAGACGGGTATAGCGGACGCCGGCGAGTAGATTCGGGCCTTTTGGGTTTTAACTATCGGCCCCGGTCCGGTGGCATGGAGTGGTCGGCAGAGGTGTTTGAGTCAGGGACGGGCGGCTATATGTGTGTGATGGTGGTAATGTTTTTTTAGGAGTTGAAATGAGACTTTCGGATTTCGTCTGCGTGGATGCGATCGTGGCTGATTTGGAAGCTGAGGATCGCGACGGTGTGATTCGGGAACTGGCCGGTGCGCTTGGGCGGGCGAATGCACTCGGAAGTGGAAAACCCGACGAGATAGCCAAGGCCGTGATAAAAAGAGAAAAGGAGGCAAGCACCGGGTTGGGTAAGGGCGTTGCCGTGCCTCATGTGAAGACTTCGGCGGTGCAGGAGGCGGTCGCCGCGATTGGCTGTTGCGGTGCGGGGATTGATTTCTCGTCGCTTGACAAGCAGCCTGTTTATACGGTTATTCTGCTTCTGAGTCCGATCGACAATGCGGAGGCGCATTTGCAGGTGATGGAGTGTGTCTTCAGGAATCTGCAGAAAGAGGATTTTCGCCGGTTCCTGCGTCAGGCTCAGACGGTCGAGCAGATTAAAGAAACGATACTGGAAGCGGATGTGTCTGAGAATTGATTGAGATGACGGTCGGTGCCGAGCACGGGCCGGTTAGGATTTGAGTGACATTTTAGTCATGTGTGGGACCCTCTTGTGGCACGGCCATCCTGGCCGTGTGCCGGGGCATGGGCATTGGGCTCATGCGATACACGGGCAGGATGCCCGCGCCACTTACACATGGCTAAAATGTTACGGATTTGAGAATGAGGATCATGCTAAATTGGCGGAGCCTGTGCACGAGATAGAGGTGGAGATAAAGAATGTAGAGGGTCTTCACATGCGGCCTGCGATGCAGTTTGTGGATTTGGCGGGAAAGTTCGACAGCGATATCCATGTGAGCAACGAGGAGCAGAGCGTTGACGCCAAGAGCATTATGCAGATGACGATGCTTGCGGCGACCTGCGGGACGAAGTTGCGTATCAAGGCTGAGGGCGCCGACGCGGCAGAAGCGATTTCGGCGCTTCAGGAGCTTGTGGAAGTGAAGATGTTCGATGAGACACCGGGTAAGTAGAGTTAGTAGTTGGTAGTTCATAGTTGGTGGATGCGTCTCCCAGCGGAGCAGCGCCGTACCGCTTGAATGACGAACTCGGTGGGCTAAGAGCCCACCCTACGAGTTGTGTACTACGAACTGAATGTTTGCAGATAGAGGGGTACAATGGAGATCAAGAAAGGTATTGCGGTTTCGCCGGGCGTTGCGATTGCCCGGGCGATGGTAATCGACTCGAAGGATTACCGGATACCTCGACGGTCTATCCTGTCTTCGGAGCGGACGAAGGAAATCGGTCGGGTTCGCGAGGCGTTTGACAATGCTGTTGCGGAGTTGACTGAGTTGGAAAAGGACGTCGCGGCGGGGGAAAGCCAGATCAAGGATATCTTTGCGGTTCACATTCGTTATCTTCACGATGCCAGCTTCGGCAAGCGTATTACGGATTTCATTGAGAATGAGCTGGTTACAGCCGAGTACGCGGTTTCGACGATATTGCGTGAGATTGCGTCTCATTTTGCGGGTATCGACGATGAGTACATCAGCGAACGTGCGGCGGATATTTATGATATTGAGCGTCGTTTGCTGACTCAGCTTCTTGGGGATGTGCGGCGTGGTGTTGAGCACCTGACGGAGGAAGTTGTGATTGTCGCTCACGATCTGACGCCGACTCAGACGGCGGGATTCAATAAGACCTTTGTCAGGGGTTTCGCCACGGAGGCTGGCGGTCGTACGAGCCACACGGCGATTGTGGCGCGTTCGTTGGGCATCCCGGCGGTGGTGGCGCTGGAAGATGTGACCGCGAGCATTACCAGCGACAGCCTGGTCATTATCGACGGCAACCGCGGCGTGGTCATTATCGATCCTGACGACGATAAGATGGCCGAATACGAGAAGTTCTCCCGCGAGTTGACGGAATTTGAGGTGTCGTTAGGCAGCCTCAGGGACAAGCCGGCGGTTACTCGGGATGGCGAGGAGATTCAGTTGTTAGGTAATATCGAGTTTCCTGACGAAGCGATAATGACCAAGGATAAGGGCGGCGTGGGCATCGGGTTGTACCGGACGGAGTTTCTGTATCTTTACGGCGGCAGCGAACCGACGGAGCAGGACCATTATGAGGCCTACACGGAAGTGGCGCATCATTTTGAAGGGCAGCCGGTGGTGATCCGGACGATGGACCTTGGCGGGGACAAACTGCCGTATGCGGGGCGCCAGGCGCCTGAGACGAATCCGGTGTTGGGGCTGCGTTCGATTCGTTATTGTCTTCAGCACCTGAGCATGTTCAAGACTCAGCTTCGTGCGATTCTTCGTGCGTCGGTCCTTGGCGATATCCGTGTGATGTTTCCTCTGATCAGCAATCTTCAGGAGCTTCGGCAGGCCAAGATGATTCTGCGGGATGTGATGGAGGACCTGGACGAGTACGCCGTGCCTTACAATCCGAATATCAAGGTTGGCATCATGGTTGAAACTCCGAGCGCAGCGCTTACCGCGTCGCTGCTTGCGGCGGATTGTGATTTTTTCAGTATCGGGACGAACGATCTGATTCAGTACACTCTTGCGGTAGACCGCGCCAACGAGCATGTCGTTACGCTGTATTCGGCGGCGGATCCGGCGATTTTTGTGTTGATGCGCAGTGTCATTCACGATGCCAACAAGGCCCGAATCGATTTGAGTGTGTGCGGCGAGGTGGCGTCGGAACCGGAGTATATTATGCTGCTTCTGGGTATGGGCGTTCGCACGCTTTCGCTTGCCCCGCCGATGATACCTGAGATCAAGCAGATCGTTCGTTCGGTTACGATCAAGGAGTGCAATCATCTTGCGCGTAAGGTGGCGACGATGGATTCTCAGCGGCAGATCAAGAATTATCTTCGTGATGCGGCGACACGGATTCTGCCGGAGGCTTTTTAGACCGATGCGGGAGTACCGGATGACGGGGCGCAAGGTGTGGTGGTGAGTGTGAGTATGCAGTGATCCCGGCACAAAAGAGAATGTCGGGCAATGAAATATATGTAAAATATATTCAGATGACGTCCAAAGACAAGCGAACATTAGTAGTCAAATTCAGGATCACCGGTTTTCTGCGGTTTCTGTCGCACCTGGAGACCATGAAGATGTTTGAGCGTGCGCTGAAACGTGCGGGACTGGAGTTGTGTTACAGCGCCGGGTTTAACCCTCGTCCGAAACTGTCGTTGCCTCTTGCACGCAGTGTGGGGCTGGTGTGCGCCGATGACCTTCTGTATGCGGCGGTGTGGGTCGACAGTGCAGCGGTTTCGGCGGTCGAGATGACGGATCGCATCGAGAGTCAACTGCCCGCCGGCTGCGATATTTTCGGTGTGGAACTTGCCGATGCGAAGACGTCGTTTGCGCCCGAATGGGCGATCTATGAGTTTCGGTTAGCCGATTGTGTTGACGGCGAGGCGTTGTCGGGGCGCGTGGAGGAGATTGTCGGTCGCATCGAGCGAGGGGATGCGATTGTCGTCGAGCGCAAGGGTCATAAAGGTAAAGCGTCGCGTCAGGTCGATGTGGGCGGATATATCGAGTCGGTTGAGTGCGGGGCTTTGTCGCTGACGGCGAAGTGCCGGACGACGCCGGCGGGCTCGATACGCATCGACGAGATTTTGCGATTACTGGAATTAGCCGATTCGAGTCTTTCCGGCGCGGTGGTCAGAAAGTCCGTTGGCTGGAAAAGGAATCAAAAAAAAATTCATAAAGGGGTATGATACATTATGTCAAATGAAATGCTTGTGAACATTTCGGAGGGGGAGGAATCCCGGGTTGCCGTCGTTGAGAACGGTTCCCTGGAGGAGTTGTATATCGAGCGGGCGAGTCTGGCCAGCCATGTGGGCAATATCTATAAAGGCAAGGTGGTCAATATCGAGCCGGGTATACAGGCGGCTTTTGTGGACTTCGGGCTGAAGAAGAACGGGTTTTTGCATGTCAGTGATCTTCATCCCAGGTATTTTTCGGGTAAGGGGGACAAGGGCGACAAGGCCGAGAAGATCGGTCGCAGAAAGTCGGTCCATCAGCGGCCTCTCATTCAAAAATGCCTGAAGAAGGGCAAAGAACTCATTGTTCAGGTTACCAAAGAGGGGATCAATACGAAAGGACCGACGCTGAGTACGTATATCTCTCTTCCCGGCAAGTACATTGTTCTTATGCCGTGGATGCATCGCACGGGCGTCTCGCAAAAGATCGAGGACGAGGGCGAGCGCAAGCGTCTTCGCGGTATCGTCGACGAGTTGAAGGTTCCGAAGGAGTCGGGTTTTATTGTACGGACAGCGGCAAAGCTTGCGACGAAGCGTGAGCTACAGACCGATCTGTCGTATTTAGGCAGGCTGTGGAATGCGATCCGCAAGCGGATCGAGACGGTGGCGGCGCCGGCTGAGATGTATCAGGAATCGGACCTGGTTATTCGTACGATACGCGATATTTTTACCAGCAGGATCGACAAGATCATCTGCGACAACGAATCGGTGACTCGGAGGATACGGGATTTTCTGGGGATAGTGCAGCCGCGTCTGCGAAAGCGCGCCACCTGGTACGACGGCAAGACGCCGCTGTTCCACAAGTACGGTATCGAGATGGAAATCAGCAGGATTCAATCCAGCCACGTCGATCTGAAAAGCGGCGGTTCTCTGGTGATCGAACAGACCGAGGCGCTGGTCGCCATCGACGTCAACAGCGGTCGATATCGCAAACAGGAAAACGCCGAAAAGACGGCGCTGAAGATCAATGTCGAGGCTGCTCGCGAGATTGTGCGTCAGTTGAGACTTCGCGATATGGGCGGTCTTATCATCTGCGACTTTATCGACATGCGTGAAGCGAAGAACAAGCGGGCGGTGGAAAAGACGTTTCGCGATGCGCTGAAGCCGGACCGGGCCCGTTCCAGGGCTCTGAGAATGAGCGCGTTTGGGCTGATCGAACTGACACGTCAGCGGATGCGTCCGTCGCTTCGTTCGAGTACGTATCTGAAGTGTCCGCACTGCAGCGGAACCGGGGTGATCAAGAGCTTCGAGGCGCAGTCGATCGAGATGATACGGCTGCTGAATCTGGCGGCGGCGAAGAATAGTATCAAGGAGGTGGTGCTGACGGTTTCGCCGGAAGTGGCGGGATTCCTGCAGAATCAGAAGCGCGCGGCCATTGCGCGTCTGGAGTCCGAGGCCGAGAAGTGTATCATAATTAACTCGGACCAGAATCGGGTAGGGGAGAATTATGATCTGGCGTGCTATGACGAGCGGGGCAGCGTTGTGAAGTTTTAGGGCGGTTGTTATAATAAAGAGGGAGTCGCGGCAAGTGGGTCTTGATTTTGATTACGCTCGAAAGGTGATAGAAGCCGAAGGCGAGGCGATCTGTGCGATGGTGCGCATCGTGGATGATTCGTTTGCGGCGGCGGCGGAGATCATGTTCAACTGCACGGGCTCTGTTATCGTTACGGGGGTGGGCAAGGCCGGTATTATCGGGACAAAGATCAGCGCGACTCTTGCGTCCACCGGCACGCCGAGCCATTTTCTTCATCCGGTGGAGGCTGTTCACGGGGACCTGGGCCGGGTCGGTCCGGGCGATGTGGTCTTGGCGCTTAGCCACAGCGGACAGAGCGACGAGATCGTGCGCCTGGTCAATCTGATCAAACAGCAGGAAAACAAGCTGATTTCGATTACGGGAGACGCCGAATCGCGATTGGCCAGGCACAGCGATGTCGTGCTGTGTATGGGAATGCTCGAAGAGGCGTGTCCTTTGGGCATTGCACCGAGCGTTTCGACGGCGTGCATGCTTGCGGTGGGCGACGCATTAGCGTTGACGGTAATGAAGGCTCGCAATTTCAGCGCCGAAGATTACGCCCGTTTTCATCCGGGCGGTTCGTTAGGTGCCAAACTAATCACGGTGGGTCAATCGATGATGTTCAAGGCGGGCGAAAAGCTGCCTTTGGCGCGGATGGATGACACAATTGGCGCGATGTTGGCCAAGACCGAAGACCTCAAACGCCGGGGCGCCGTGATGGTCGTCGATGAGGCCGGCAAATTAGCGGGTATTATCACCGACGGCGATCTGCGTCGGGGAATCGCCGAAAGGAAGGATGGTTTTCTCGACTGCAGCACGGCGGATGTGATGACTGCCGGTTGCAAGTGCGTCAGAGAGGACACGTTGGCTGGCGAGGCGATGGCGATATTTCATAAGTATCGAATCGACGAGCTTCCCGTCGTGGACGGCGAAGACAGGCCCGTAGGGCTGATCGATGTGCAGGATATTGTGGCGATAAAGATTGTTGGCTGAGAAGGGATCGGGGCGTGAGCGGCAAGGCGAGGATAAATCCGGGCGATATCAAGCTGCTGGCGATGGATGTTGACGGCGTGCTGACCGACGGGACGATTATCCTGGACGGCGCCGGCGGCGAAAGCAAGCGATTTAGTCTTCACGACGGGCACGGGATAAAGCTGTGGCACAGGGCGGGGCTTGAAACGGCGTTGATCAGCGGTCGTGAGTCGGCGGCAACGACGGCGCGGGCGCGGCAGTTGAGTATCAAGCATGTGATGCAGGGGCAGAAGAAAAAGCTGCCTGCGTTCGAATCACTGCTCGCCGAGACGGGGCTTTCGGCGGGGCAGGTCGCCTATATCGGCGACGATCTGCTGGATGTGCCTGTTGTTGTCCGTGCGGGTCTTGGCGTTGCCGTAGCCAATGCCGTCGATGAGTTGAAAGAGCGTGCCGATATGGTTACGAACAGTTGCGGCGGGGCGGGGGCCGTTCGCGAAGTGATCGAATACATTCTGAAGAACACGGGCAGATGGGATGAACTGATGGAGCGATATTTAGTGTAGGGATGTATTATGCCAAAGCTCAGGAAGATAATGATCTGGTGTGTGGCGGTCTCGGCGCTTCTCATCGTATTCAGGGTGTACAATCGGATTACGGGCATACCGAAGATTGTTCCGCCGCCGAAAAACGAAGGCGAGGTCATTGAGGCTCCCACGTTCAATCGTGAGGGTTCGAGGATCGGCTCTGCGATGGTGGACCGCGTGGGCGAATCGCGGTACAAGTTCTATGACCCGGTGACCAAGAAACTCGAACGTGAGTTGGGCTTTAAGAAGTTGCTTAATCCCGGTGATCGTTCGAAGAAATGGCAGCTCCGGGAACCTTACATGATCATGTATAACGATGATTCTGTGTGTCGCATCACGTCAAAAAGGGGCACGGTTCAGGTTGAGACGGTTGACAACAATCCCACCCCTACCGATGCCGAACTCTATGACAATGTCGTGATTCGCATCCAGTCGACGGCGGCGGTTCCCGCTCCGGACACTGTTATCTATATGGACAGGTTGTTATACAACAGCGAGCGTTCGGTATTTCACACGAACGGGCCTATAAAACTTATTTCGGAAAAAGCCGAAATGGAAGGGACTGGACTGCAACTGATCTACAATGAGACGCTGAATCGTTTCGAGTTTTTCAAGGTGGAAATACTGGATTATCTTCGCCTGAAGAATGTGGCGGCCTTTTCTTCGCCGAGGGGCGCAATCGCTGCGAAGACATCCGATGCCGGCTCTGCCAAATCGACGGATGCAGGCGAAGTCCAGTCTGTGGCGGTCGCCGGGTCCCAAAAGCCAACTGTGGCGGTTGCCGGGTCCCAAAAGCCAGGCGAGCCGAAAGTGGTTGTTGCCGGCGACACTGCGGATGAAAAGGTTAAGGCCGCGCCCTCGCCGGACGATTTCTACGAGTGTACGTTCAGCCGCGATGTGGTGATTAAATACGGCGACGAGATCATTGTCGAAGGCGCCGACGAGATATCCATCCGCAATATTCTGTGGGCGTCCGGGTCGGCTAAGAGCAAGCCTGCCGAAGGTGAAACTTCGGCTGATTCGGGCTCGGCTAAGAAAGTAACAACAGGTGTGCCCTCAGTTGCTTCAGTAGCTGCGAAGGAGACGACGAGATCGGCGTCGACTGCGGTTGCGTCGGCCTCGACAGGGCCGATTGGAAAGGAAGATGCCGGTTCGGATACGACCCCTCCGCCCGGAGATGATAAGACGGCTGCCGCCGCCGAGGGTATGGGTGTGGAAGTGTACATCACGTGTAAGGGGAGCCTGGTCAGCAAGCCGACGACTTCGGTGTATGACAGTACGGAGCCGCCGATCGAAGTAATGCCTGCCAGCGAAGGTCCGACTACGGAGACCGTGATCGCCGCGGGGGTTTTGGAGAGGCCTCTGGAAGGACAGGCGGCCGGTCTGTCGGGCGGCGTGTCGAACGAAGGCGCCGGAGAGGTCGCGGCTGGCGGCGGCTTACAGGAGAAAAACGCTCTGGTGCAAGAAGAGGGTCCTGCGGTTTTCAAAACGAGAAGCATAACTTATGACATGGCGACGGGCAGCGGCTGGGCGCAGGCGCCGGTTGAGTTGACGTTCTATCCCAGGCTGGATAAAGAAAGCGACCCGAACACGGTTGTGTTGCCGATGGTTATTACGGCGGAAAAGAACGTGCAGTTTCTGGCGAACGCAGATCGCGTCGTCGAGCAAGTCATCTTTAATAAGAACGTTATCGGTACCCGAAAGGAGGTTACGCCTCTGTACGCCCAGACGAGCCGGTTCTTCGGTGAGAAGATGACAGTGGAGTTGAACACCGGTCCCAAGCGCGAACTCGAGGGGGATATCTCGCATATCTTCGTGACAGAGGGAAATGTGAAGCTGGAGTCGATTCGCACGGCGAAGGAGCGCGTGATCAGCCATGTGAAGTTGTCTTGTGAGCGTTTCGATTATGATGTTGCGTTGAAGATGGTGTATGCGACGGGTCCGGGGAGGATTCAGTTGAATAATGCCAACGTACCGCCGGTGGAGAGGCAGCCCGGCGACAAGAAGCCTCGCCTTTCGGGTCCGTGTTATGCCCTGATAAGGGGTTTTGAGCGGCTGACATGGTTTACCGAGGGGATGCAGATAAATGCCGACGGTAAGGCGGAGTCGGTTTATCTGTCTTACCGGGCGATCGTCGACGGTGAGTTGGGCGATCTTATTAGCGCCACAACGATGCATCTTCAGGCCAATTTCATGCCCATGCCGGACGGGACCAACGATCTTGCGACGGTGATTACGACGGGAGGAATTTACTATGAGGAGGAAGGCGGCAATGTTTTCGAAGGGCAGGATCTGTTTTACGATGCGGATAAATCGCTGGTGAGAGTCACCAGTACGGAGAAGAACGACTGTCGCTTTAACGGCGCGCGTGTTGACTGGATCGAATATGCGATGGATACCGGCGATGTCAAAGCCGAACTTGTCTCGTCGCCGGGGGCGATTATGCCTACGCGAGGCGGACGGTAGCGAGAGGTTTTTGTCATAGGTGATAAATAAGGAGCGGTCGTATGGAGCGGATAGCGAGAAGAACGTTTTTGAGGAATGCTGTTGTTTCGGGTGCGGCTTTGGGTGCGCTTGGGTCCTGTGCAAGTGGAAATGCGCCGGATGAGAAGGTGGAAAGTTCGCCGATTCGCGCGCCGGGCAAGCCGTCTCGTCCGAATCCCATTGCGGTTTCGACTTATTCGTTCTGGCGATTCAAGGCCGACTCGAAGCTGGGGGTGGATAAGTGTATCGACCTTGCCGGCGAGATGGGTTTTGACGGTGTGGATGTGCTGCATATCCAGATGGAAAGCGAGTCGAACGAATATCTCCAGGGTCTAAAGCGTCGTGCGGTTGTCAACGGGCTTGACCTTTGCGGATTCTCGATTCACCAGGGCTTTGTTACGCCGGATAAGGAAAAGAGACAACAGAACATCGACCATACCGTCAAGTGCATCGAGTTAGCTTACAAGATGGGGATTCCCTGTATGCGGTTGAATACCGGCCGATGGGGGACGACAAAGAGCTTTGACGACCTGATGGCCAATCGCGGCATCGAGCCGTCGTTAGCCGGCTATACCGATGAGGATGCGTATCCGTGGGTCATTGAGGCAATCGAAAAATGTCTGCCGGCGGCGGAGAAATGCGGGGTGCTGCTGGCGCTGGAGAATCACTGGGGATTAGGACTGACGCCCGAGGGTGTTCTGCGAATTGTAAACGCCGTCAACTCCCCGTGGCTGCAGGTCCTTGTGGATACGGGCAATTTCTTAGAGGATCCCTACGACAAAATCGAGATGCTCGCGCCAAAGGCGGTCTTCATGCAGGCCAAGACCTATTACGGCGGGGGGATATGGTATACGCTCGATCTGGACTATACGCGGATCGCCAGGATCATACGCAAATACAACTACCGCGGCTACGTATCGTTAGAGTTCGAGGGTCACGAAGACCCGAGAACAGCCGTACCAAAGAGCCTCAAAGTCCTGCGCAAGGCTTTCGGATAATCTCACAAGAGTTCGATTTTAGACAATACGCCAAGTAAAGAGGGCGGGGTTGAACCCACCCTCTTATAATAATTATAGTTAAAAAACGCCGATACTTCGATAGCCGGACTAAACCATAAGCTTTCTGGATTCCCGCTTTCGCGGGAATGACAAATGTTGTTTCCGCAACAGGAACTAATTAACTGAATTTGGTATTATATTTGCCAATCGCCGGTCATTTTTCGATTGCCTGTTCCTTGATGCTGACGATTCCTGCGTCTATGTATTGTCCGCCTCCTGTTTGTTTGCAGTGGATTGCGATTGTGTTTTTGCCTTGTTTCAGGTCTCTGACTGCATCTGCCTTTATAGGGATTGTGGAGTAGCTGGTGGTGTAGCCGGTTGCCTTTGCGGCGAGCGCACCGTTGATGTAGACCTGGGCGTCTTCGTCGTGGTGCATGGACAGTTGCATGTCGCCAACGTCGAGCGAGTCGAGTTGGAAGGTTCGACGGATCCAGATGTCTTCTGTTTTCCATTCCGTGCGGACGCTGGTTCCCGGTGTGTCCTTCGTGCCGAAGCCGGCGGGGCCCTGTTTCCATGACGAGTCGTCGAAGCCGGGTTCGAACCAGTCGGCGGCGGGCTTGTCGGTGGTGTATCGCCACGTTATTGGCTTGGTCTGGGATGTGGGGACGACCGTTGTGAGGACGGGCGGGGGCAGGTAGAGTTTTTGGGCGGCTTCGGCGATGCGTTCGGCGTCCATCTTGAGTATAGCTCGGTCGTAGGTCATCAGGCCGTTGACTTCGATCTCGACGTCGGTTGTCTGGGTGTAGATGGCGGCGGAAAGGCCGCCTGCGATGAGCGGTCGGAGCTTGCCGAGAAGCGCGACATAGGCGTCGGTGAGTTCGTCTGCGGTCTTGTAAGTGCGATAGCCCCAGTTCTTCTTTTCCTGCCAGGTGTGTCCGGGTACGGGCAGGCCGAGGCCTCCGATCTCGCCTAATTCGGCAGCGCGGTGTTCTTCGACGGGAGGCGCCGCCGGGCCGGGATAACTGTGTATGTCATGCACGTCGCCTACGCCGCGATCCGCCCAGCCGCTGGTATTGTTGACAAGGCGGGTGGGATCATATTGCTTGGTCCATTTTGTGATGCGTTCGGTATCGTATTGTCCCCAGCCTTCGTTGAAGGGCACCCACATGACGATGCAGGGGTGATTTCTGTACGCGTCGATGACGTTTTTCCATTCCAGCTCGAACTGTTTTGCCGAGTCTGCGCTGCGTTTGAGATCCGATGCGGTGCGGCCGACATGACGGTCGCCGTTTGGCATGTCCTGCCAGACCATCAAACCTAATTTGTCGCACCAGTAATAGAGGCGGTCGGGCTCGACCTTGACGTGTTTTCTCAGCATGTTGCAGCCGATTTTCTTGAGCATTTCGATGTCGTATCGAAGGGCGTCGTCGGTGGGCGCGGTGTATAGGCCGTCGGGCCACCAGCCCTGGTCGAGCGGGCCGTACTGAAAGAGCGGCTTATTGTTGAGAAAGCGTCCGTCAATCCTTGCTTAGTCCTTTTTCTTCGACTAATGGCTAACTGA
>JAGHBX010000448.1 GCA_021160785.1 Planctomycetota bacterium
CCCAAAACGAACCGTCTGCTTCGCCTCCTTCGACACCGAAGAACGCATGGCTGTTGGAGCATTCGCATTTTCTCTTAGTGAGGCCTTCGAGGGCAAAAAAATCGCCGCCGTCGTCAACGTTGACATGTTAGGCAGAGACTTTCTCGACGTCATAGAGAACTCTCTCTTTGTCGTCGGCACTGAGAATTATCCCCAACTCCGCGCCGAAATTATGCAAAAAGCCCAGGGCAATAACCTGCAAATCCTGCCGCTGTCAACCGAACTGACCGGACCTGTGGGCGACCACCTCGCATTTGAACACCTGGATATCCCAGTGCTGTTTTTTTGCTGCGGATATAACAAAGATTATCACGCCACGACCGACACGCCGGAAAAACTCGACTATGAAACAATCAAAAAATCCGCCGACCTCATCGCAGGCGCCGTCGGTTTTCTCGCCGATTCCAAACTCGCACGCATCGAACAACCCGGCCCGGACGACGCGCAGTTGCAGACCCTAAGCCGACTCGCCGAAGTTACAGGCAACAACGCAGGCTTGATCGGACTGGACGACCCACAGGCGGCGATACTCCTCGACCTTGCAGAAGAAGCAAGCCGGGCGCTCGCCGACAAAGAACGCTTGCAAAGAGATCAACACTACCTCGGCACAAAAATCATCGAGGCAATGGCGCCAGTAATCGAAGCAACAAGCAGCATATTCGAAGGAACATCCGCCGAGTCCGCATTCCGCCATGCGATATACGCCGACCACTCGAAATTCCTCCTCGCCTCATACAGGGACATGGCAAAAAAAGTTCTCGTAAAAAAACCCGGCCTCTTTTACAATATCGACTTCAAATACAAAGCCTCTGACATCACGCATCGAAACATCTCATTCGTCCAAAACGATCGCGGCCTCTACGAGCTTGACATCCTCGTGCCAAAGATAGGATTATTCTGCAAGACAGAAGGATTCATCTTCAAATCGGGACACTTTGCCCTTAACGCCCAGTGGACACCGCTATTCTTCGAGGGAACAAAAGAACAGGCAACAGACTATTGCCTCCTGCAATGGCGAAAGGACGCAGAAAACACAAAATACGCCGAGTCATACCACAAGTCATGGCAAAGAGTCTTAAAAACCGTCACCGGCGAAGACCTCCCCCCCGATTACGAAACATGGCTTCAATGGTGGATCCAAAAGCAAGGCCACGACAGCGAACAGCAATGGCTCGACTACCTCAGCAAACACCAAAACGCACGCCTTTCCGCCGAAGCAACAGTCGCACTGGGACCCGATGAATTCTGCAAACTTATCGAAGACCCGAACGCACCCGCTGTAAATCGGCACATCGCAATCGACTCACTCAGCAAGAATGTAACCCGACAAATGCTCCTGTCTCTCGCAAAAATCGTCGATGACAATACCCCTCTGCATTATACAACCAAACCAAGATACTGGCCGATCATCACCGAAACATCGTATCCATTCGCCGACCACATCCAGGCCCGCCGCATCCGAGAAGGCTTTATGAATATGTTATACAAAAACACAGACAATGAGAATTCCCGGGAACCGGCACCCGAAGTTAAAACCGTCGTTCTGGCCGCCATCGGAGACGTCGTACAAAGCGCTCTCGAAGAATTCACACAGCAGGAATTGAAAAAAGATAAATCCGCCTGGAAAAAGTGGATCGAAAAAAACGCCGACAAAATCGAAAACGCCCCAAAAAGAAACATCTTCCTCTCGGCGTCATCTATAAAATAACCCTCTACCTGTCGCGCCAATATCTCATCGACATATCCTCCGTCGCAATATACTCGGCATGCCAGTCGAGGAAGAGGTTGTTGCAGCCTGTTCTGTGACGATCATAAGCTACCCTGGGTCCATGCAACCTATAATTGCTGATTTCGCTATTCGTGAGGTTCTCTGGGATAAATCTGGGTAGATGGTCGGCCATAAAAACATCCAGTCGTGATATCTCGGGGCTGAACTGGTCCTCCACTATCGGCCGCCAGGGTCCGTCCGCGTTATCGCCCAGGTATATCTTCGTCGAGGGACTTCTGATCACGCTGAACTTCGTCGGCTGGCCGGCACTGCGGCCAACCGGATCGTTTCTGTCAGAAAAGGTCCAGTCGTTGACTACATAATGAATTGTCTGCCTGGCATTGGGAATACCATTAAGGCCAAAGCCGCTGCGCGGGAAGCTCTTGCATTGAAATATTTTCACATTTTGGTAGTCTGTTTCATCGCTCGTATGGCCGACATAGGGCATGAACTGTATGCACCAGAGTTGTTCGCCCGCCTTTACGCTGCCGGGAACAAAACTGTTGACGCCGCGCGGAATATAGTCGTTAAACTCCTCACGGTAAACATTCGCGGCTAATCCTATCTGGCGGAGGTTACTCAAACAAACGACCCCTTCAGACTGTTTCTTGGCACTCCGCAGCGCCGGCGTCAGGATAGCAAGCAACAGGGCGATGATAGCGATGACCACCAGCAGCTCAATCAGCGTGAAACCATGTAGGGATTGACGCCGTGATGCG
>JAGHBX010000009.1 GCA_021160785.1 Planctomycetota bacterium
CGTAGTCAGGCTGGAACCTCCGGCGTCAAGATAGGCAATTGCCCCGCCGGTTAATTCAATTTCGCTCTCTCCCCAGCCCCCCAGAAGGTCCACGGCCCCGCCGGAGACGCTTACGGTGCTGGAACCGAAGGCCGAAAGGGAGCCAACCCTGCCGTCGGCCAGCGTTACACCGCTGTTACCTTCGGCGTAAAGCTCGCCCACACTGCCGCCGGAAAGCAGTACATCGCTGTTAAAGTAGGCCGAAAGCTGCCCCACATACCCGCCCGTCTGGATATCAACTGAACTAAATTCGTTCAACGTGCCCTTTTCATGCTTGGCCGTAACCGCCATAAAGTCGATGTTGTCGCCGTCGATGCCCTGCAAGGTAAAATCGGGATCGCCCCACGCAACCGCCCAAAAGACCGCCACAATTGCCATTGACGTGATCAATAACCGGGTGTTCATTTCTCGCCTCCCTGGCTCTTAACACTCTCGTAAAACGCCCCGGATCGCGATGAAATACTCATTTACTGACATCTTCGGGACATCAGTTCCAATTTTTGTCAATGTAGGCGTCGTCGTCGTATGTTGCAAGCCTTTTTTCTTATTTTTTGCAAAATACCCAGTTGCAGCAGTTAAATAATGCCCTTAACGCCCACAATAGGCGCCCTCATGGCGTGGGAGGGGGGTCATCCTCTGCTGAATCTCTTTGCCAGGCATACTACAAACAGCGCCATCAGGCAGGCGCCGCTGATTGCCTCGGCCATCGCGACGCTTCTTGTTGTCAGGTTGGTTTGATCGGGGTACAGGTCGCCGAAGCCTAAGGTTGTGAAGGTGATCGTGCTGAAGTACAAACCGTCCATGGGGCTGAGTTGACTGCACTGATCGTCGGAGCGATAACGGACTTCCGCGTAGGGGGATGCGTAGAACATCGCACAGACGATGATGATCAGCACGCCGGTGACCAGCACGCGCGTGGGTCTTTCCCCGTATCCGAAGAGCAGCCTGCCGAAGATAAACTCCGGCAGCAATCGCACTGCCCGCAAGAGTCGCGCCGGTCTCTTGGCGGGCGACGAATCGCCGCGATCCAGGCATTTGAACCGTCGCCAGAAGTTGGCGCATCGTTCGTGATAGAAGCTCTCGCCGGCTAATTGATAATAGCCCGCCTCGGTGCACGCCTGCTTGACGAACCGCCAGAAGGTCTCCTCGTCGCCGTGGCGGCGTCTGACAAAATGGACCGACTCGTAGATCGGCATGGCCTTGCTGCCGGAATGGCAGCCGCCGAAATCCGCCCTCTCCCCGAAACGCACGCCGGTGAAGTTGCCGCCTTTGCTAAAGCACGTGTTGGTGAACCGTACTTCCTTGCCGAAGACCGCCCCGCTAAACAGCCCATAGCCGTCGAACCGGGCGGTGCGGAATAATGCCCGCGCGCCGAAGTCGGCATGGCGGAAACCCACGACACGCTGGAATGTGCAGCCGTCGAAACCGGCTAACCCCCGAAATACCACGCCGTCGAACCGGGTTTGCCCCTGAAAACAGGACGAGTTGAAGCCGATGTCCCGTTTGAAGATGACCGTCAACTCATCGGTCTTGTCCCATGGTCCGGCAAAGCAGATGTCACCTTCGAATATACACGAGTTGAAGACGATCGACTGGGAAAAGGTCGCCACGCTGGTCTCGTCGCGGCTGCCGACTTCCATGCGTGATGTGTCGAAGCTCTCGTCCTTGACGAAAAGGCGCTTGACGTCGAGATCGCCGGAGATCGTACAGCCCTCGAGCCGAATATCCTCGCCGTCGGCAAGGGCCTGCAAAACCTCGCTCGAAGAAATCCGCTGCTTTTCTCTTTGCAACGCCATGGAGTATACCTCAACTTATCAATCGCCGTGTTGCTGGAGCAGCTCGATTATCTTTTCTTTTTTCGGCAGAGAGTCCTGGGTCCCGAATTTCGACATTGCAAGGGCGCCCGCGGCACAGGCGAACTTCACCGCGTCTTTCGGTTCGTCGCCGACGGCGCAGGACGCCGCAAGCGCCCCGGCAAAGGCGTCGCTACTGGCGGTGTGGTCGACAATATCCAGGTCGAACCATGGGACATGCGTCGTATCGCAGCGGTCCACCATGAAGACTTCACGCGGCGGCATCTTGATGAGCACGCACCCGATGCCCCTGGCTACGAGTTCCGATGCGATGAGTTTCAACTCGCCCGCACTGCCCGCCCCTAATTCGGCGCCCTGGGCAAGCTTGTAGAAATTCGGAATCAGCACATCGACTGTATAATACTCCGTCGGCCAGGTAAAGTCGGCGGCCCTGGTAATGTGGTGATCCTGCGGCGGCGTTTCGAGAATAATCTTTGTCTTGTGAAGTTCGGCCGTGCGAATCGCCGCGACCACGGTATCCTGGGGCAATTCGCCGCAAATCAGACATACGTCGGCAGCGCCTATCACGGATTCGGCCGAGGCGCAGGCAATCTCGTCGGCGCCCAGTGCCCGATTGGCGCCTGCCGAAATGCAGCCGCTGTTTTCCCCCATGGCATTGACCATTGTCATGACGACGCCGGTGCTCATCGCACTGGCCATGTAGACAAGTTCAGTGTTGACTCGATAGCGGCGGAGATTGGCTTTGGCCATTTCACCAAAGGGATCCTCGCCGACCTTGCTGATGACGGTGACATCGCAATCGCAAAGTGCCGCCTCTACCGCCCGGTTGGGTCCTGCTCCGGTGGGCACGCAGGATGCTCCGAAGCCGTCCACCACCTCGCCCGGTGCCGGAAACTCCTTGCACTTGATAACCATATCGACGTATGTGGGTCCGACGACAACTATCTTCGGAATCCGTCCAGCCATATTTTTACCTCCATGTAACAAACTATTCCTTCACGACATCGCAAAACAGTATAACCTGTCCGGGACCCCATGCAACCCTTTTTTTCGGACGCAATCACCCGTATGCCCGCAAGGATATGCGACAAGGCGGATGCACTATATGTTCCCGGGGCGGCTTGCCTGTTAAGTATGTCGGCCCGCAGGCTGCCTTTACATGCGAAATAATCGGTTATTATGAGACGGGTGAACGAAATTGCGCCCGGCGCAGACGAAAAAAAGTTTTTTGGCAAAGTTCTGATAAACCGCCCATGGCGATTTGACTCGCAGGTGTTTAGTTTTTACATTTTAAGTGTAAAGGGCGTCGCTAAAGAGTTGGCGGCGGCCGAATGTGAGCGATGTTTTCTTGAGGGGGAAATATGATGTGGCGAAGTAAGCTGCTATTGACGCTGATTATCTACTTCGCAGGCTTCGCCACGGCAGTCTATTATCTGGCGCCCGCTGACGCCAGGACGAATGCGGACGGGATAAAAGCCGGAGGATTTGGGTTTGGCGGCGCCGAAAGCGTAAGCGAGTCCAAATCCGGAGAGTTTGGAAAGATTGCCGGAGCGAGCATGAGGAAGTTTGTTACTTTCGCCTAGGAAAAAGCTGTGCAATTGGGCGAGATCATCAAGAAGGAGCTTGCCGAACAGAAAAAGGAGTAACAGCGGCATGAGATGCCGTAAGCAGTTGCTTCCGATTACGAAAGCAGATTGTTTTCGGTATCGATTGATTTGTGTCCTTGCTTGAAGCA
>JAGHBX010000385.1 GCA_021160785.1 Planctomycetota bacterium
TACTGTCGGCGACATTAAACGCCGGCCAGTGGTGCCCGCGCCAGTAAAAGTCCAGAAAGTCCCGCACTAACCCCCCATTGAATGCCCGGTCATACAGATTCCCGGCGATCCCCGCGGCAAACAGCGCCAGCGCCACCTGGACGACTCGCTGATGCACCCTGCCGAAAACAAAAATACCCAACACCACCGCTAATGCAATCGCCGAAACCGCCACCAGCACCGCCGTCTTCCCCTCGGCAATACTAAAGGCCGCACCGCTGTTTAGACGCATGACCAGTTTGAACAGCCCGTCGATGACAGAATACTCCTGGCCCGGCACGTCCCTGAGCCATTTGAAAACGGCCCACTTGCTCCACAAATCCGCACCGGTTCCAATGATCACGATCGACCAGAAAATCCGGTGTGCCTTTGCGTCAGGCCATCGCCCCATATCCATGGCTCGCCGGTCTGACTGAGATGTCTCGCTCTGCCGCTTCGCTTCCATACTGCTCACGTCGGAACTTGCCCCTTACTGATTTGTATAACGCTCATACAGTTCTCTGAGCCCGGGCTGGTCCGGCTCGTTACGGAGTGATTCGGCCCACTGGGCAAGCCCTTTTTCCTTGAACGTATCATCGTTCGCAGCGATGGACTTGAGAATGTATGAAACCCCCAGCCCCTTCTTCGCCATCCAGTCGCCGGGATCGAGCGTCGCAGCCGTCTCATAATTGGCTATCGCCTTGTCCACTTCCTTGAGCTTCAGATATGCAAACCCCAAATACTGATGCGCCTGCGCATTTGCCGGCTCAACCTCAATCACATCGGCCAACAAATCCCGGGCCGGGGCGAAATCCTGATTACGAAGATACGCTACCGCAAGCGGAACCATAACCTGCGGCTGCCTGCCGCCCAACTCGAGCGCCAGTTGATACGCTTCAATCGCTTTGCCATGTTCCTTGCGGGCCTCGTACACTTCCCCGAGCAAAACCGCCGGATCAGGCGAATTCGGATCGATCTCGCCGGCGAGATGACTGTACGCGATCGCTCTGTCAAAATCCTCAACCGCAAAGTAGCATTGCGCGGCGCCCATATGCGAGCCATAATGCTGCCCGTCCAGTTCACAAGCCGTCACGTACGCACGGATCGCCTGCCCGAACTGCTCGGCCGTCTGCGTTACCTTGCCCAGGTTGAAGAAATCCTTGAACGACCACGGATCAAGCTCCGTCGCCTGCTCATATGCTTCGGCACTTTTTTCGTAATCGGCGCCCATCTGGTAAATATCGCCCTTGAGCGAATACCCGAGCGCAAACTTCGGATCAAGCTCCAGCGCCGCATCCAGTTTCGCTATCGCCTCGTCCTGCTTATCGAGTTCTTTGAGCATCATCGCATCGACATACAGACCAACCGCCTGACGCTGATCGGCTAATTGATCCTCTTCGGCTTCCATCTCAACGGCCGGCTCGGCTGTCTGCACACTTTTTCCACAGCCGCCAACCAAGATCAGCAACGCCAGCGCTGCCATAATAAGTCCATTAGACCTGGGACCCAAACACATAGCGAGGTTTCCTTTCAACGTAAGATTCAGACCGATTTCCCTGCTCCCTGGAGCCGACACATCCCACCATTGCCTATTCTACTATTTCCGTCACCAAAGTCAACACCATTGGCTCGGAAAACTCGCTTCAACCGAAAATTTGAGTCGACCGGCGGCGGAGCCTACGGAGCATTCATCACCCATATCGGACATTTCGCCTGTGATATTGAATCAGAATCGCCCCTAAACTGAGAAATTGCCGCCTCCCCCGCTTTCCTGATACTGTAAACGCCATCATCGGGTTCTATTCGATTGACATACCGCAAGCCATCATATACGATGCCTGAACATTATTTGCAGGAGCAAATCGGCGACTGAAAGGTTGGTGCATTGATGACGAAAAACAGAGTATCTCTCAAAAACAGACCCTACGTGGTCATTATTCGCGACGGATGGGGCTATAATCCTCATTCAGAGGAAGACAAATCCAACGCGATAAGGTGCGCCGACACCCCCGTTGATGACATGCTCATGGCGCGGTATCCCCACACGCTCATCCATACCAGCGGCGAGGATGTGGGTCTGCCTGCCGGCACGATGGGAAACAGCGAAGTCGGCCACCAGAATATCGGTGCAGGCCGAGTCGTCTACCAGGATTCCGTCAGAATCACATGCGCGATCCGCGATGGCTCATTTCTTGAGAATCCCAATCTGCTAAAAGCCGTCAATAACGCCAAAGAAACCGGCGGGAAACTGCATCTTATGGGACTTTGCTCCGATATCGGTGTCCATTCCCTGCTCGGCCACCTCTACGCACTGCTCGAATTAGCAAAGAGAAATGATCTCGAACGGGTTTACCTCCACGCCTTCATGGACGGACGCGACTCGCCGCCAACCAGCGGGGCAGGTTATTTAGCCGACATAGAAAAGAAGATGCAGCAAGTCGGTGTCGGCCAAATCGCAACAGTTATGGGACGTTTCTACGCCATGGACCGCGACAATCGTTGGAATCGCGTCCATGCCGCCTACGATTGCATGACCTCAGGTATTGGCGCATCCGCCCCCTCCGCCGCCGAGGCTATCAAGACAAGCTATGAAAAAGGCGAAACCGACGAATTCGTAAAACCGGTCAATATCACCGACGCCGACGGCAAGCCGAAAGCACTCGTCGAAGACGGCGACAGTGTCATCTTCTTCAACTTCCGCGGAGACCGACCCCGAGAAATCACCCGCGCCTTTGTGCAGGGCGACGATTTCAAGGGTTTTCAAAGAAACGCCCGCCGGCGCGTCCACTTCCTCTGCATGACCCAATACGATGCAACGATCCCCGCGCCCGTTGCCTTTGCCAAGCTCAAGAACCTGCCCAATATCGCAGGCCAGTACTTCAGCGACCTGGGCCTCAGACAGTTCCGATGCGCCGAAACCGAAAAGTATGCCCACGTAACCTTCTTCTTCAACGGCGGACGCGAAGAACCCTTCCCCGGCGAAGAAAGACAGATCGTCCCCTCGCCCAAGGTCAAGACCTACGATATGAAACCTGAAATGAGCGCATACGAAGTCTGCGATATCATACTCGAAAAACTCGATGGCGATCAGTTCGACGTTGTCATCTGCAACTTCGCAAATCCCGACATGGTTGGCCACACAGGGGTCCTCGAAGCGGCTGTCAAAGCCGCCCAGGTGGTTGACGAGTGTGTCGGGAAGATTCTCGATAAGGTCAAACAACTCGCCGGTGGCGCGGTCATACTCGCCGATCACGGCAATTTCGAGAGAATGTGGGACAGCCAAAACAATATGGCCCACACCGCCCACACCGTCGGCGATGTGCCGTTTATCGTATTTGACGAACGCTTCAAAAACAGAAAGCTCGCCGAAGGCGGCAGGCTCGCCGATGTCATACCCACGCTGCTGGAGATCATGGGCCTGCCAAAACCCGACGAAATGACCGGTAGAAGTTTGTTACTGTAACGATTTAATGGTATAGGAATTTGTATTAGCCACAGATTTCACAGTCCCGACGAATCGGGACAGAGGAAACAAACAATGCCACGCATTGAAATTCTTGACGAAAACATGATCAACATGATCGCCGCCGGCGAGGTCATCGAACGACCCGCAAGCGTCGTCAAGGAACTGCTCGAAAACAGCATCGACGCCGGCGCATCCAAAATCACCGTCACTATCGAAGACGGAGGCCGAAAACTCATCGCCGTAACCGACAACGCCTGCGGAATAGACGCCGCCGACTTAGCTGTCGCCTTCAAACCCCACGCCACCAGCAAAATCAAAACGAGCGGCGATCTGGCGGATATCGCCACC
Organism: Planctomycetota bacterium; assembly: GCA_021160785.1. Taxonomy (GTDB): domain Bacteria; phylum Planctomycetota; class Phycisphaerae; order Sedimentisphaerales; family Anaerohalosphaeraceae; genus B28-G16. The sequence goes on from JAGHBX010000385.1 coordinate 3,833, forward strand.
ATGGGCTTTCGCGGCGAGGCTCTTGCCAGCATCGCCTCGGTCAGCCGCCTCCGCATCGTCAGCAGAACCGGCGACGCCATACAGGCAAACGCCCTCGACATCGATTGCGGTGCCGAACAACCCGTCAAACCCTGTGCCGGCGATTACGGAACCACTATCGAGATTCGCAACCTTTTCTACAAACTCCCCGCCAGGAGAAAGTTCCTCCGCACCGCCAATACAGAAATGTCCCATATCATCGAACACTTCACGCGAATCGCTCTTGCCCATCGCAACATCGACATGACGCTTATTCATAACGGCAGGCAAATCCACCGACTGCTCAGCAACCAGAGCCTCAAGGACCGCATCGCCCAGTTGCTCAGCCGGAACATCGCAGAAGACCTTCTCGAAACCGAAAGCTCTGAAAAGGACATGCACATCTTTGCCCTTCTGGGCACGCCCGCCGTCGCCCGGGGATCGTCAAAATTCCAGTATGTCTTTCTCAATCGACGCTTCATTCGCGACAGGTTCATCGGCCACGCCGTCAAAGAAGCCTATCGCGGGCTGATCGAACACAACAAATATCCCGTCGTCTTCCTCTTCCTCGAACTGGCGCCCAACGCCTACGATGTCAATGTCCATCCGACGAAGATCGAGGTTCGCTTCCAGAACGCAAACCTCGTCCATTCGCAGGTCCTCGCTGTTCTTCGTGAAAAACTCCTCAACACCAACCTCGACACATTCGCCCGGCTGCCCGTCAGCCCGGTCGACCTGTCGCCCGACGACCGGATGAGTCGCGACGAGCAGGCCAGACGCCAGAGAATTACACAGGCCATGGCCGATTTCTTCAAGACACAGAAACCCGAACAAGCCGCACAGCAGCGATTTGCCTTTACCCCCGGCCGGAAAAGCTCCTCCACCGTCGCCCTGCCAAAGCCGCCCGAACACCTGATACCTCAACCGGCGACACAAGCCGACGACGATCCCCCTTTGCACGGCGACTTTCTGCAACTCCACAACAGCTACATCGTTACACAGACCGACGAAGGCTTCGTCATCATCGATCAGCACGCACTCCACGAACGAATCATCTACGAGGACCTCTGCAGAAAGACCGCCGCCGGGCGACTCGCCTCACAGCGACTGCTCATCCCCGAAACACTCGAAATCGACGATGCCCAGGCCGACGCAATCGGCGCCCACAGCGAACTCATCTCCAGACTCGGCATTGAACTTGTCCCCTTCGGTCCGAAGACAATCGCCATCCAGGCCTTTCCCGCAATTCTCGCCGGTGTCTCCCCGGCGGACTTTGTCGGCGACATGCTCGACAGACTCACCGACAAAAGCCTCAACCTCGACGCCGAAAGGCTCCTCCACGAACTGCTGGACATGACCGCCTGCAAAGCCGCCATAAAGGCAGGCCAATCGCTCACCAACACGGAGATGGCCCAGTTGTTAGCCGACAAGCAAACCATCGAACGCGCAAGCCACTGTCCGCACGGCAGACCGACAACCATAAAATTCACACTCACAGAACTCGAAAAGCAATTCAAGAGAACATGAAAATAATCGCAAACAAGTGGCTCTGGCTCGCTGTCTTCGTCCTTTCATGGACCGTCGCCGGTGTAGCCATGTTCTCTAATGA
>JAGHBX010000053.1 GCA_021160785.1 Planctomycetota bacterium
CCACCATGGGCAGGCGCCGGTTCCGACGTTCATCTTGTTCCATTTCCGCGCTCGTTTCTTGCCGTAATCGTCTCTCGCCTGGAAGTAATGGCCCCGATTGAAATTGTACTTCCACTTGTTCTTGCCGACCCTGAACGTAGACGCCTGCCCTCTAATGCGATAGCGTATGTGGTCATAAACCTTGCCGTCATAAACCAGCGTGCCGTAGAAACGATAATCCGCGTTGTCATAGCTGCTGTTCCACTGGCAATTCTCTACGTCTGTATTACGTGAGATCAGGTGATATGTCGGCAACGATCGCATTACATCAATACCGTATGCGACGACCTGGCTTTTGACAGGGTCCGAATCGCCGGGCCGGATTGCGCCGCTCCATGCCGGTGCGCCGTCATAAACGAAGTAAGCAAAGTTAGGCTGCGGGTCGTCGGAGTATGGCGCAGTTATACTTCTTTGCCCTGTGTCCTCTATTGATATCCGGTAGCGGATGAGCCTTCTGTTTAGCTGAATTGATGCGGGCATCCGGACAGTAAAGATATCGTCAAGAGCAACCAGGTCGCCGTTTACTCCGTCATCGTGCATCGAAACGCTGCTCCAGTTGGCTGGATTTTCATATTGAGAATTTGTAGTATAATCGGGGAAGCCCATAGGAATATAGTTGCCCGGATCGACAAGCTGATACTTCAAAGTTACATCGCTGACTCCATCCGGGTCGGTTACCTTTGCGGTTATCAGAACCGGCTGTCCCGATGTCGGCTGTTTGGGACTGTGATTGACCTGCCTGATATGCGGCGGACTATTGGCTGCATAAACGGCTGTGTTTTTTGCACCAGGGGTAGGATATGCCGAACGCCAACTGCCGCCCATGTCGTTATCGAACGAAGGATTTGTCAGTTGCATCGAATGGCCCGTGCCCGGATGCAGACCGTCGTCAGGCGCCGCATCGCCTGTCGTCGGCCACGGAAAACCAAGGTCGTAATCAACCTGGTCCATTTCCTTGCCGATGCTGTTGCACAGTTCGATCTTTTCGCCGTCATTGCTCAGGCTGCCGGTGTAAGGTCCATAGACCGCGCTGGCTGATACGCCGTACTTATTCCGGACTGTCGTCGGGTCCTCGGCAACAACAACATAACCACCCGCCGGGATTATCGTGTTAGCCGGGAATGTATAATCAATACCATCACAGAATTGCCAGCCGGATATATCCATCGACATCGTATTCGTATTGTGCAACTCGAGAAATTCCGCCCGCTCTGTTGTAACGTCAGGATTGTAATGTATTTCGTTGATGATTACCGATTCGCCCCTCTTGAGCCAGTTTCCAGCAATGACAACAAAGTCAGCCAGGGTTACTCCGTCATTGCCAACAATGTCAGCACAGTCATCCGGATGGCCTGCGCACCCAGAATCATCGAGCCATTGTTCGGCAAAGATGAGCATGTCGGAAATGCCGACAACACAGTCGCCATTAATGTCGCCCTCCGGGCAAACGGCAAACAAAGGCCCGCATAAAAAAGAAAGACAGGGGATTATTAGCAAAGTTCTAAGTACTGAAAACCTCATTCACACATCCTCACAACCAAAAACCTTATTCACATTTGCCCCAGAGCATAAAACGCACTTTTAACGCCAAACTACTTTAAGATGAAATCGGTCAGAAAAGCGTATGATTTAATCTGATATTCCCCATTTAAATGCCCAAGAAACACACCTTTCTCCGTAAGACATCATCAATTATACCAAATTCTGTCCAGCTTGTCCAGCGTCAACTGTTTGCAACATCACCGGCTACTCCTTATAATAATGGCCGTTAGTGAGTTTTCGGCGTTATACAAATTGTGGAGGAATCAGGTTATGCGATTTTGGCAAGTCATGGTTATTACAGGTATCGTAGCGTCCGGAACTGTCGCCAGTGGTCAGCCATACGGTCAGCCCGATCGAGACAACCCCGGTGATGAGATGATTCAGGAATACTTAGGACGCTTGACCGGCGAGATACACACAGCGTTTCAGCAGGATATTGTGTCTTTGGATCAGTGGACCAGGCTTCGTCCTGCGTACAGAGACGAATACTTTTACATGCTCGGGCTTTCACCGATGCCGGAGAAGACACCGCTAAAGGCCACTATTACCGGGAGCCTGACAGGGGATGGTTTCGTCGTCGACATGCTCCATTATCAGAGCCGGCCGAGGCTGTATGTTACCGCCAATCTTTATCGCCCAACGAAGATTCGCAAGGGGCAGCGCCTGCCCGCGGTACTGTACGTTTGCGGACACTCCAATCGGGGCCGAAACGGCAATAAGACGGCGTACCAATCGCACGGAATATGGTTCGCCCGGCATGGGTACATTTGCCTGGTGCTCGACTCACTGCAATTGGGTGAGATCGCGGCTATCCACCATGGCACGTACCGCGAAGGTCGCTGGTGGTGGCATTCGCGCGGGTATACCCCTGCCGGGGTGGAATGCCTTAATGGGATGCGCGGCATTGACTACCTGATAAAACGTCCCGACGTCGATCCGGAGCGGATAGCAGTCACCGGAATAAGTGGCGGTGGAGCGGCGACCTTCTGGATAGCTGCCGCCGACGAGCGCGTCAAAGTGGCTGTGCCGGTCAGCGGGATGGCGGATCTGATGTCATACATCCCCAACCGGGTCATCAACGGCCACTGCGATTGTATGTTTTTGTACAACACGTTTCAATGGCCGTGGACGCGGATCGCCGCCCTGGTGGCCCCGCGGCCGCTGCTGTTTGTCAACAGTGACCAGGATCGCATCTTCCCGATGGACGCCAACGAACGGGTGATCAACCGGCTGGAAAGAATCTACAGTCTGTACGGGGCAAGCGATTTTGTTGGCAGTGTAGTCAGCATCGGAGGCCACGCCTACCGCAAGGATATTCGTCAGGCGGCGTATCGTTTCATCAACATGCATTTGAAGAACGATCCAGGAGTGGTCGCCGACAGCGAGGTGGATCTTGTGACAGGCTCCGACAGGGACAGGCAATACCCGATCAGCCTCGAGAAGCTGCGTGTGTTTCCGGCGGATTCGGATATTCCGAAAGACGAGTTGAACACCTCTATCGACAAACACTTTGTGCCGGTGGCGAAAGTGCAACTGCCGCATGAGGGCGAATATCCTGTATGGAAGAAGGCGATTCTGGCTGAGCTTCGACGGGTGGCATTCCGAGGGTTTCCAGAGCGAATTCCAGCGGCGGCGCTCGCCGAACGTGTCGGGCCGGACGAAATACGACTTGCCTCCGAACCCGGCATCAAAATCTATTTGAGAAGTGTCGCCACGCAGAAATCGAAGGAAAAGGCCGCGCGGATTCTGTTGGTTGTTCAAAGCCCGAACGGGAACGAAGATGCAACCGGCTGGATAAAAACACTAACCCGGCCCGGGGATATGGTGTTTACGGTTGCCGTCAGGGGTGTTGGCAAAACGCAATGGACACAGAAAAACCCGCCCAACTTCGTGGAACGGGCTCATGCCTTGTTAGGCCGCACCGTGGACACGGGACGCGTATGGGATATCGCGGCTGCAGTTCGGTATCTGCGAAACGAATACGGCAAGGATATTGACATCTGCGTATCGGGTGAGGGAGCGGGAGGCATCCTGGCGGTCTATGCTGCATTATGGGAGCCGGATATTGCAGAAGTGGTTTTGAACAGGCCGCCGCTGTCTCACATGAGCGCCGATGCACCGCAGTTTCTTAATGTCTTGAGAGTGTGTGATATTTCCGACGTTATGGGAATGCTCGCACCTCGCCGGCTGACAGTCCATGGCGGCAGCGACCTTCGAGAGAAGGTTGCCGGTATCTTTGCTGCGGCCGGGTCTTCAACAGAATTCGTTTGGAAGTCTGAAAATTAAGCAAGCAACTTTAAGACGCCAATGGGAGGTTGTAATGAAAAGATTCTATCTTATGGTCATACTCATGGCACTGTCCTGGAACATCGTTGCGGCGGCGGTCCCACACAGAGGACCATACGACATTCGTGATTTCGGCGCCAAGTCCGACGGAAAGACCCTTTGCACCGAGGCTATTCAAAACGCCGTCAACAAGTGCGCCGCCGATGGAGGAGGCACTGTCTTGCTGCCTGCCGGAACATGGCTGACCGGGACGGTCTATCTGCGGAGTCGGGTTACAGTCCAGCTTGAAACCGGGTGCACACTTCTTGGCAGCAAAGATAAGACCGACTACGGTCGAGCCGACGAAGCATTCAGCTACTGGGCTATCCTGGCGGGCAAGAACCTCGAACATATTGCAATCCGCGGCGGTGGAGTCATCGACGGACAGGGCTCGAACTTCAAGTACAAGGACGGCTCCAGACCCAAGAATATCTACCTGGAAGGCTGCTCCGATGTGCTTATCGAAGACGTGCGGCTGCGTAATGCCGGCAGTTGGATGCAGCACTATTGCAACTGCGACAGGTTGACGATTCGCGGCATTGCCGTCTTCAATCACGTCAGCTACAACAACGACGGCCTGAATATCGACAGTTGCCGCGATGTGACAATCACAGGCTGTGTGGTCGATTCGGACGACGATGCCATTGTGCTCAAGAGTCGGTCTACAAAGCCCTGCCAAAACATTACGATCTCCGATTGTGTGGTCAGCAGCCACTGCAACTCGATCAAGCTGGGAACCGAATCCGGCGGTGGTTTCCAGGACATAACCGTCACGAACTGCACAATATGTTCGCCGCGATATTCAAAATCGATCTATGGTCGCCAGCGAGGCCTGGCCGGTCTCGCACTGGAGATCGTCGACGGCGGAACTCTGGACCGAATCGCCATTTCCAATATCACCATAAAGGGCGTTACTGTTCCCATTTTCATGCGGTTAGGCAACCGCGCACGGCTTTACGAGAAGGATCAGCCCAAACCGAATGTTGGCAAGTTCGGCAATGTCGTTATCGACAATGTTGTTGCAACCGATTGCTCTTCGATCGGCTGTTCGATCACCGGCCTGCCGGGGCACAAGATTGAAAATGTTACCCTGAGCAATATCAGCCTGGGTTTCGAAGGCGGAGGCGGCAAAGACGATTCATCACGCGCAATCCCCGAGAAACCGGACAGCTATCCTGAAAGCACCATGTTCGGTACGCTTCCGTCGTACGGCTTCTTCTGCCGTCATGTCAAAGACCTTAAGTTTCACAATGTCAGGCTGTCTGCCTCGGCGCCTGACTATCGGCATGCAATCGTGTTTGACGATGCTGATGATGTCGTGGTCGATTCGCTTGTCGCTCCCTTTGCACCCGGTGCGGCGGGTATGATACGTCTGACAAACTCGAAAACCGCTGCTGTCAGAAATTGTCATCCGCCGGCTGGCACAGACTTGTTTCTGGATCTGCACGGTGCGCTTACAAGCAACATTTCGGTATACGGCAATAATCTCGTCAACGTCAGGCAAATCAGCCGGATCGATCAGGATGTGCCCGGGTCGGCTTTGATCATGTGGTCGAATCACCTGCCGAAATGATTGAACATTTTGTAACATTTTTTGTTTCTGTGGCTTATTTCTTTTCAAAGCAGACCACACTGCCGTCGATTAAACTGATAAACACTTTTCCTTCTGCAACCGACATACCGTCGGAGACGGGGACGCTGTCGATTTTGTATTCGGCTAATCTGTTCCCGTTGTCGGCGGATACCGCCCAGAGCAGGCCTCCGCGCTTTCCGCGCCACGCATCGTCCTGGGCCTTGAGCTGGCGGTTTATCTCGTCGTCGGCGCCGGGAAGATAGCCCAACATCTTTGTTTCGTCCGCCACGTCGGGCGGTCCGGCGACAAACAGGTTCTTTCCAGCTAAGGCCATAGCGTTGACCAGCAGAGGAAGCGAACTCTTCTGCCAGTGGACTTTGTGTCCGCCGATGCTTACACCTTTTTCCTGAACTTCGTTTCTTCTTCCTTGCCCTTTCTTTCTTGCCTGCGGCCGAGGCAGAGGCGCGACCGGATCTTTGTCCGCTGCATAAAGGGAATAAGTAGTCCGAGGCTGCAGCATATTGCCCAACGGGCTCGATCGGAAGGCATACGCCCGCGTGTCGTCAAGCACCATCGTACGACCGGATGGATTCGAGTTCCGCGTGCCCGCATACGCGCCCCAGCCTTCGCCGCAATCTTCGGCGTATGTTAAATATGACCGGTGGAACCACACATCGTCCAAAAAGCCTGTCTGGCAGAATAAATGTCTCTTGCCTTTTTGTCCGCTTGCCGCATTCTTTTTACCCGCCGGGAGTGTAGGCGCGACCCCGATGCGTTTGCCTTCCATGCTGAAGTTTTGTTCCTGCATGTAAACCCGTTCGCCGTCGCTCGAGAGAACGTCGTCGTTTGCAACGGGCATGTATTTGGCGACTATCAATGTCTGGAGATTCTTGCCCGTCGCCGGATCTTTTTCGTCTAATACGGTCTCGGAAATCTTTTTGCCCGTTACCGGATCCAGCAGCACCAGTCGCATGCCGCCGTCGAAGAACATGTTGCGCCCGGCAAGGGCATAGACCGTATCGTTTTCTATC
>JAGHBX010000147.1 GCA_021160785.1 Planctomycetota bacterium
CGCGTAGTAGCCCGCTTTGGAGTAGTAAGGTTTGTCAAATGCGTTAACGCCGAATGCTTCGCGCATGACGTCGGCCCACCATGCAAAGCGGTTCTGGTAGCTGGACCAGTAGCTCACCCCCTCGTGCCAGCCGCCGTCGTCGTCGCACCACACGGGGTAGGCATTGTAAAAAACATTCATGGCAAACCACACCCAGTCGTCGGCACCGTCGATTTCGCCCAAAAAAGCAATCCCCACTTCTCCTAAGAAATGCCATGCGCGGTTGGAATGGCTGCTGTAGGGCCGCCACAGATGCCGCGGACAAAGGTGCTTGTCCATTTCTTCACCGCGAACCTTCATGACCTTGCGGCAGGCCTCTTTTTCGTCTTCGGTGAGCAGGTCGTTTATGAAGGTGTAGGTTCGCGAGAAGTAATAGTTGTACGGCATTCCGGCTTCGTCGTTATAACGGTAGCCCGTGCTGCCGACCGGGTCCCATTCGGCGCAGTCCATGAGGATGCGTTTGGCTAAGTTGCCGTATTCTTTGTTGCCGTCGAGCAGATATGCAAAGCCCAAAGTGGCCGCGCTGTTGAGGGTCTTGCTTGTGTATGTCCGATTGCCCCACCAGATTTTTCGCCAGGGGTCGCTGCCGCGAACAATGTCTTTGGGATAGGTTGGCGGTTCTTCGGTTGGCGGAGGATTCTTGACGATTCTCTCGCAGGACTTGACAAGGTCGGCGTATTTGTTTTTGAGCCTGCCCCTTGCGAGACTTTTCAGTTGACCGACTTTTTCCGGCCGAACAAACAGACGCGGATGAGTGCGCGGGATCCGTTTGAGCAGTTCCTCTCGCGATGGCATGGGCATGTTGGCGGCGTCTTTGGCGATTGTGAATTTGCGGACGGCGCTCCAGTTGGTGGTATTGCCGGCTTTGTCCGTCCCGCGATATCGCCAGTAATACATGCCCCGCTTGAAAATCCTGTCGGGGCAGTGTACGTTGCAGGCGATCTTGTCGGCGGCATAGAGGTTATCTTTGAAACCCAAATCGGAGGCGCACTGCACATGCCATTTGAGCCCTTTCTGCGGACGCCATGAGAAACTCGGCGGATTGACCTGGCTGACCGACCCGTCGCCGGGTCGATAACCCCATTCGCCGGGCTGTGCGGGCGATTCGTCGAGCTTAAGCTGCTTTGCCGCAGCGGAGCCGGCTGCAATAAGCATTAGAACCACCGTCGCACATATCTTTGCTTTGTCGGACATTGCTATTTCTCCTTTTTGGTTTCCTGTCGCCGAGTCCTGCGTATCCATTCTTACAAATCGGGAGCCATTCCCTCTCTCCGAGGTCAGGGTATTATATCCGGGCACAGCTTTCAAAGCAAGCTATATGAGCAAATGGAACTTCTCGTGAGCCTTGTTTTCGAGGGGCTTTTGAGGTATGCTGTCGTAAAGATGAAAAACGCAGCCCGGATTATTTTCTTTTTATTCGTCCGGCTGAATTCAAGAAAACAAAACCCGGACAGCAGTACAGGAAAAGGAGAAACAATCCAATGAAAGAATTCACAGTTTTTTCCGGTATGGCATCTATCATGGTGATTGCCCTTGCATGCGTTTGCTTTGGGCAGGTGAAGGTGAAGGAATGGGATGTCTTTGAGATCGAGATGACCGCTCAGGATGAAACGTCAAACCCCTACGTTAACCGTCTGCCGGACGATGGTCCCGGATATGTCAAAGTCGTCTTTAGGGGCGAAACCGGAAAGGCAAAAGGCAAAATCCTGACAGTGACGGGCTTCTGGGACGGGGGCGACACCTGGAAGGTCAGATTTGCTCCTCCCGCCGGCGGCGAATGGTCCTATGTCAGCCATTCAAAGGATGCAGGCCTCAATGCAACAAAGGGCAAACTGCTCTGCACCGAATGGAGCGAAACCGAAAAAAACGCCAATCCGACCCGACGAGGCCCCGTGAGAGTCTGCAAGACCGGTGGTCGGGCGGGCAGATATTTCCAATACGCAGACGGCACGCCGTTTCCGTGGCTGGGCGATACGTGGTGGAACTGGACCAAGCGCCGAATCAAGTTCGAAAGCTTCAAGAAGCTTGCCGATGATCGTGCCGCCAAAGGGTTCAACGTAGGTCAACTGTTCTTTGCCGGCCGCGGCTGGGGCGGCGACAGTTCGCTGCTCAACGGTTCTTTTGATCGGCCGGACTTCGACCATCTGCATCATATCGAAAGCTATATCCGATACGCAAATTCCGTCGGCATTACCGTCTGGGTGCATGGCTGGTGGAACAGCCCGCATATGGACAAGACCATCGGTGCAGACAAGATACGGCGATGGTGTCGCTACATGGTCCATCGGCTGGGCGCCTATAATGTGACATGGGTCTTGAGCGGCGAGTACAACATGAACAACTATGGAAACCTTGGCCTGGACTTCTGGAAGCAATTGGGTGCGTTGATCGATGCCGAAGACCCTTACGACCGCATCATCGGGGCGCATCCCACACCGCCGGGCTGGGGCGGCGGAGCCGAAGCGCCCCAGTGGTCAACCGCCGAGGTTCTGCACGACGAAGACTGGCTCGATTACAATCAGTCCCAGACGGGGCATGGCAAGTGGCGAAATGAAATGATTCCACGGATTGTAACCGATGCTTACAATCGCAAGCCCCCCAAGCCCATCGTTGTCACCGAGCCGTGGTACGAATTTACGCGCGGCAGCGCAAGTGCAGAAGATATTCGCTTCGGCGCATGGTCGGCAATTTGCTCCGGCGCCGCCGGGCACAGCTACGCGGGTGGACACGTCTGGAAGGCCCACGTCCCCGAAGCGCCCGCCGGCAAAGACAATTGGCCAATGGAGTTAAGCTTCGAGGTCAATACGCTCGATTATCCGGGAGCCGTCTCGCTCGGCTTCATGGCGCAATTTCTGCGGAGCATCGAATGGTGGCGGCTCAGTCCACATCCGGAGCTGGTGCTGGAAAACCCATCGCCGTTCTGTGCAGCCCGACCCGGCAAAGAGTACCTTATCTACCTCCGCTGGGGCGGTGCGCTAAAGGTCGACTTGAAAGACGCCGCAGAGGCGGATACCTTCGAGTGCAAGTGGTTCGACTTGACGAAAAGTACTCTCCGAAAAACAACAACCATCAAAGGCGGCGCAACCCGGACCCTGCATCCGCCCGAAGACTATCCGACCAAATTACAGTATAAAGACTGGCTCTTGCACATAAAAAAGAAATAAATTTGCAGCCGCAAGATGTTGTAGTATACTCATTAAAGAAGGAAAGGAGTTTGCTCGTATGCGATAGAATATAACCAAAATACGAGGCAATGGCAGGACTTGGTGCACGCCGGCAGCAGGCGTGGATTCAGGAGGACATCGTCATGAAGGACAAAAAGGGTTTCACGCTGATTGAGCTTTTGGTGGTTATTGCCATCATTGCCCTGCTGCTGGCAGTATTGCTGCCGGCGCTTAAGAAAGTCAAGGAGGCGGGCAAGCGAGCCGTTTGCCTCAGCCACATCAGGCAGTTGTCGATGGCCTGGAGGCTGTATGCCGACGACAACAACGATAATATTTGCGCCGCCAACATCGGACATTCACCGTACGGCTGGGTAGACACGATGGATGTGGCGGACCCGATCGACGTACAGATACAGGCTATTGAGACCGGGATGCTGTTTCCTTATTGTCAAACCATTAAAGTCTACCGATGTCCCACCGTCCCCCGCACTGAGTTGCGATCCTATTCCATCGTCTGCTCAATGAACACCAATCCCGGAGGAAGCTGGAAGGGAAAAGTCCTCACAAAAATGGGACAGGTCACAAATGCGCCAAGCAGAATAGTCTTCATCTGTGAAGGCAAGGTAACCAATTACGCCTTTTCGATCTATTACACCGAAAACCGATGGCGGGATATACCGCCGATTCATCATTCCGAAGGGACAACTTTTTCTTTTGTCGACGGACACAGCGATTACTGGAAATGGCGAGATCAGGACACGATAGATTTTGCCATGGGAGTCTCCGGCTCTTCTGCGGTCCAGCCAGACAATCGGGATTTGACCAGACTGCGCAGAGCGATCTGGGGTTCCCTGAAAAACTGAAACACCCAAATATGAATGTGATGATGTAATCTGAAGCAGTGTTTATTTGTTAATACTCAGGAGGAATCGGTTATGAAATGCGACGAGGTCGAAGTTCATTTCGCAGCCGGCAAGAGTCGGCGTCTCTACCCGTACTTGACCCCCGGCTGAGAAAGCAAGCCACATTCATTGAAACCGTTGCAGCCGCTAATCAAGGGAAAATCAAAGTCACTTTTTATTAAGGAGCGAGATTATGTGTAGAAGAGTGTATTATCTTGTAGTATTCATCCTTGCCTGCACTGTTATGCTGTATTCCGGTGCGCAGGCACAACTCAAGGTGGATTTCGACGGGACCGACAGCGGCAATAACGCCGGCCCCACCCAGGAAGGCTTCGAGTCGATTCGTTCGGGGTCCGGCACCGACTCGAATGCGTCGGTCGATGTGAGCGTAACGTATCCGGATGCGTTCGGACCGGGCAAGGATGCGACGGTCAGAATCAACGCAAACCGTTGGAAGTTGCGGGCGAACATTACCAGCGGCGATGAAACGGCAGTCGCGTTAGCCGATTTGTTACGTGATTTCGCCGCTCCAAAGGGCCTCGATACCGCAACGCTCTATTTGACGCTGCCTGCGGGCCTTTACTCGATTACTGTCTACCATCACGAGTCGAACCGCAGCCATGTCGAGGACGCCACTCTGACGCTCACCGATATCGACGGACCGCGTGATCCTGTTTTGCTGATAAGCGGCTATGGCGATGATCCGGCAACCGCACCGCTGGCATACGAGGCGACAATACGGTCTGACGGGACAAATACGATTACATTCGTGTATTTTAACGACGGCCCGAACGCAGGCGCCTTTCCCATCAACGGTTTTGTTCTGGATTCCATGATGGGTGCCCATGACCCTCAGCCTGCCAATAAACCACCGGTTTTTCAGGAACTCGATGTTACCCTGGACTGGGCGGTGGGACTGGACCCGAACAACCTGGACCAGCCTAATCCTGCGATAACCGCACATTATATCTATATCGGCAGCGGCGAGCCGTCCGATCCTAATCTCTATTACGCCGACCAGATACCGGCGGACGGACAGGCCAGGGCATCTTATGGACCGCTTAACCTTGGCACTGATGGAACATACCTATGGCGTGTCGATGAAAGCGTCAATGATTCGTCGCCTGGCGATCCGAACACGATAAAGGGAAAGGTCTGGACGTTTGAAACCATCAAGAGCACTCCCGTAATCGTGACCCAGCCGCAGACGACGGTGGTGGCTCCAAACGGAACCGCCCAAATCAGCGTGGAAGTAGAGAGTCTCTCCCAGGAACACTACCAATGGTTCAAAGTCGGTAATCCGGATACTCCGGTCGGAGGCGACAGCCCCGATTTGATCATTGAAAATGCGACGGTCGAGACCGATGAGGGTCACTATTATTGCACCGTAACCAATGACAGCGGCGTGCCTGTCGACACCGATATTGTAGGGCTCGGTATAAAACGCCAGGTCGTCTATCTGCCGTTGGATGGAGACTACATAGACGATTCCGGTGAAGGAAACGACGCCCAGGCCACAGACCCCAACACCGCTGTTTTCGTAGAGGGCAAAGTCGGCCAGGCCGTTGATATGGACGCAGCAGGCACGGCGCAGATCGGCATATTCAATCCGTCCGAGTTCACCGACCGCGTCTCTATCAGCCTCTGGATCAACTCCAAGGGGCACCCCGACAACCTGGGACTCATCAGCAAGAGAACCGCTAACAACGCCGATGAGATGATGTGGACACTGCAGTTGCGCGGAGCAAATACCTCCACTGCCGGCAGCACGGTGAGGCAGGTGAGATTCTATACCAGCGGCGGCTTTGATGTTTACAGTGGAGCAGGAAACGAAGTGATTCCCGGCGAGTGGACGCATGTCTGCGTCACTGCCGACGGAACGACGGCTGCTGTCTACCTCAACGGCATGCTTGTGGCCACGGGTCAGGGACCCATGGGCATGGGCGCCGATGTGCCGCTGTATATCGGCATGCAAGAGCTTCAAAACCGGATATTCGAGGGACAGGTGGATGAAGTCCGCATATTCAATTACGACGTTACAGCCGAAGAAGTAGCCCAGTTGTATTTCGATGTAACGGGCATTGGATCATGTGTGTATCCTTCGGATGCCGACATTGACGGGGATTGTGTTGTGGATCTCGTCGATCTTGCCGCTGTGGCCGGCGAGTGGTTGCACTGCGGCCTGCGCCCACTTTCGACGTGTCAGTAACATTAACGCCTTACCGTGAACCCGGGCGACATCGTCGTTCGGGTTCACTTTAACTTGCGTCGTCGGTGGAGAGTCTTATTTAAAGAGGGTGTTATGAATACTAAATTTGCCGCATGTTTGCTATTAGCTCTTCTTCTGCTCACAGCAGAGTCGCCTGTCTGGGGGCAGTTGTATGTTGATCTTGACGGGCTTGAATCCGGTACAAATGCCGGGCTCACGCAGGCCGGATTCGAGTCATTTCGTGCGCCGGGCTCCGATAGCAATGCCGCCCATACAGTGATCGCAACTTATCCCGACGTATTTGGCTTCGGGCAGGATGCAACCGTGCGATTAGAGGCACAACGATGGAAAAACCGTGATGAGATTACAGGAGGTGATCCCGCGGCTGTTGCATTGAAGGATATGTTGAGAGATTTCGGCGGCCCGGTAACCGGCAATACCGCAACCCTGGCTTTGACTTTGCCGGCGGGTGTTTACGATATCACCGTTTACCACCACGAATCAAGGCGCTCAGAGCCGGAGACCGCCGCCGTAACAGTCACCGACGCCGATGGAATACAGGGGCCTGTCGAACTTTCCAGCGGTTATGGCAGCACTGACGCCGGCCCGCCGACTGTGTTCATTGCGGCAATTCGGTCGGATGGCGCAAATGAGATTACCTTTCTCTATGACAACACCGACGGCGTAACCACCGGCGCATTCCCCATTAACGGATTCGAATTGACG
>JAGHBX010000253.1 GCA_021160785.1 Planctomycetota bacterium
CCCCAAATAACGGCCGGGTTGGACGGGGGAATGTCCGGGGAGTCCCTCCTTGGCCGAAGCGAATATATGTCAAACCGATTGTAAAACTCTTAGCTCAATACAAAGTGAAAAAAGTCGTTCACGCGATGGCGCACATCACCGGCGGCGGACTCGTCGGCAATGTCCCGCGTGTGCTGCCGAAAAACTGCAACGCCGTCATACAGAAATCAAGCTGGCCGATACCGGGTGTGTTCGATTATCTCCGGGGCGCCGGACCCGTGGAAGAAGAAGAAATGTTCCGGGTCTTCAACATGGGCATCGGGTACGTGCTGGTCGTGGCGAAGGATTTCGCCGAGTCGATAACAAAAAAGCTGACAAAATACGGCGAGGACGTTTACAGAATCGGGACCATCACGGCAGGCAAAGGTAAAGTGGTTTTGAAATAGAGTTTTGGTGTCTTTGGCGCCCATCCACCTCACTACATTCGGTGGCTGCCACCCGTCATTGGAATCGCCTTCGGCGATGTTGTTTTAGTAGATTCCTCGACTTCGCTCGGAATGACAGGTCGGGTGTGGTTGACACCGATAGCATTGGGTACTTTTTCTTTTCGTAACACGGTCCAACACGAATTGATTGGAGGTGCAGGGTAATGGGTTTGTATTTGGGCAGGAGAGAGTTTCTTGGGGCAATCGGAGTGACGGTTGTTGGTGGTTTGCCGGGGTCCGGAGTTTTTGCCGCCGCGAACAGGCCTAATCTTGTTTTTGTGTTTCCGGATCAGATGCGGGGGCAGGCTCTTGGGTTTTTGAATGAGGATCCGGTGATCACGCCTAATCTTGACGCCTTTGCCGGAGAGAGTCTGGTGCTTCCGCAGGCGGTGAGCAATTATCCGGTGTGCAGTCCGTATCGTGCGATGCTGATGACGGGTAAATGGCCGCACGCCAACAATGTGCTGAGCAACTGCACAAGCAATACCGAGCCCTTTGGGTGCGAACTGCAAAAGGACGACCGCTGCTGGTCGGATGTGCTCAAAGACAAAGGTTACAGCTTAGGTTATATCGGCAAATGGCATCTCGAAGCGCCGCGGGCGCCCTATATCGACTGTGCAAACAACCGCGGCAAGACCAAATGGAATGAGTGGTGCCCGCCGGATCGCAGGCATGGTTTTGACTTCTGGTATTCCTACAACACCTACGACTATCATCTTCGGCCTTTGTACTGGAGCAATGATGCCGGCAGAGACGATTTTCACTATGTCGATCAGTGGGGGCCGGAGCATGAAGCCGACCTTGCGATCAAGTACATCAAAAACGAAGGGGCAAAGTATCGCCGGGGCGGCAGACCGTTTGCGCTGGTCGTGTCGATGAATCCTCCGCATACGCCGTACAGCATGGTGCCGAAGAAATATGTCGATATGTACGCCGGCAAGACGTCGGATGACCTGTGCAATCGCGGCAATATCGGCGCCGCCGATACGAAGTGGGGCGCCTATTACAGGAAGAATGTCAAAAATTATTTCGCGATGGTGACCGGGGTCGACGATCAGTTCGGGCGGATATTGGAGGCGCTCAAACAGAACGCTCTCAATAAGGACACGATCGTTGTGTTTACGTCGGATCACGGCAACTGCTTAGGCTGTAACGGCCAGATGACCAAGAATGTGCATTACGAAGAAGCGATGCGCGTGCCGTTTATGATTCGTTTTCCCGGCAGGATCGCAGCGCGAAGCGACGACCTGCTTTTGTCGACACCGGACATATATCCGACGCTGCTTGATTTGATGGGGCTGGAGTCCGACATTCCACAGGATATGCAGGGGATAAGTCGCGCAAAGCTGTTTTTGACGGGCAAGGGCGTCCGGCCGGACAGCCAGTTGTATATATGGGTTCCGCCGGGCAAGCCGCATTTGGGCAGACGCGGTGTTCGTACGCATCGGTACACGTTTATGATCACCAAGGCCGAGGGAAAAGGGCCTGTTCGCCTGCTGCATGACAATGTCAAAGACCCGTACCAATTGAAAAACGTCGCCGTCGAGCAACCCAAAGTCGCCGCGCAGTTGGAAAAGAAACTCAAAAAACTTCTGCGGGACCACAACGATCCGTGGTTGAATTCGTAGGCAATATAATCATTGATAAGGAGCGAACGCGATGAAAAAGTTCGGGCGCGGTATTATTTTGGCGGTTTTGGGGGTCATTTCTGTGGGGCATGCGGCGCGGGATTATCCGATTCGGCCGGTGCCTTTTACGGCTGTGGATGTTGACGATGTGTTCTGGTCGCCGAGACTGGAGACGAATCGAAAGGTTACGATTCCGTATGCGTTCGGCAAATGCGAGGAGACCGGACGTATTGCCAATTTCGCCAGGGCGGGCAGGCTCGAAGAAGGCGGCTTTGAGGGAACATTCTTCAACGATTCCGATGTCGCAAAAGTCGTCGAAGGCGCCGCTTACGCGCTGGCCGTCCGTCGGGATCCCAAACTCGAAGAATATGTCGACGGCGTCGTCGCCAAGATCATCGCCGCGCAGGAAGACGACGGCTATCTCTACACCGCCCGAACGCTGCAGGACGACAAGTATAAACCGCCGGGCGGCAAAGAACGCTGGTCGAATATCTCCGGCGGACACGAACTGTATTGTGTGGGCCACATGTACGAGGCGTCGGTAGCTTGGTACCGGGCGACGGGGAAGCACAACCTGCTCGATGCGATGATAAAGAATGCGGATTTGATATGCAGCGTGTTCGGTCCGGGCAAAAGGACCGATCCGCCCGGCCATCAGGAAATCGAGATTGGATTAGTCAGACTGTATCGCATCACGGGTGATGAAAAATATCTCAGGCAGGCGAAGTTTTTTCTCGATCAGCGGGGGCGCGAGGGTAATCGCGGTTTGAACGGCAAGCGTGGTTTGTACGGCAAGTACAGCCAGGATCATATCCCGGTTGTGGAGCAGAGCGAGGCGGTGGGACATGCCGTAAGAGCCGGCTACATGTATTCGGGGATGGCCGACATCGCCGCCTTGACGGGCGACCAGGCTTACCTTGATGCAATACAGCGAATATGGCATGACGTGGTCGGCGGCAAGATATATATCACGGGCAGTATCGGACAGAGCCGCCATCTCGGCGAGGCGTTCGACGAGGCATACAAACTGCCCAACCGCACCGCCTACGCCGAGACCTGCGGGGCCGTTGCAAATGCGCTCTGGAACTACCGGATGTTTTTGCTGTTCGGCGAGAGCAAGTATATCGACGTGCTGGAACGCATCATATATAACGGCTTTCTGTCGGGTGTTGGGCTTAGCGGCGACAGGTTCTTCTATCCGAATCCATTGTCCTCGACGAGCGGGGCGAGCAGGGCGGCGTGGTTTGGCTGTGCGTGCTGCCCGAGTAATGTCTGCCGGTTTGTGCCTTCGATACCGGGATACGCCTATGCATATCGCGACGATGACGTTTATGTCAATCTCTTCATCGCCGGCAGAGCGAGCGTCAAATTAGAGGACAAGACCGTTAATCTCACACAGGAGACTCGTTATCCGTGGGATGGCTCTGTCAAGATGACGATTGACAGCGACAAACAGGCGGAATTCGCCCTTTGCATCCGAATCCCCGGCTGGGCTCGAAATGAGGTCGTGGCAGGCGATCTGTACAGTTTCGTCGGCAAGATCGATCAAAAGCCCGCTATCAAAGTCAACGGCAAGGCTGTCTCATTGAAAATGGATAGAGGATACGCGCGAATCAGGCGGCGGTGGAACAAGGGTGATGTTGTCCGACTCGATCTGCCCATGCCCGTTCGTCGTGTGATCGCGCATGAAAAGGTGGAAGCCGACAAGGACAGGGTTGCCCTTCAGCGCGGACCGATTGTGTATTGCCTGGAATGGCCCGACAACGCCGGCGGCAATGTGATGGGTTTGATGATCCCGGACGATGTTGCGCTTGCCGGCGAGTTTCGCAAGGGGCTCCTCGGCGGCGTCGCCGTTGTGAAGGGCAAGGCGTTTACCGTTGCACGGCAGAAGGGCAAAGCCGAATCGGTTAAGACGGCGTGTGAGTTTACGGCGATTCCCTATTATGCCTGGGCCCAT
The DNA here is from genome assembly GCA_021160785.1 of Planctomycetota bacterium. GTDB lineage: Bacteria > Planctomycetota > Phycisphaerae > Sedimentisphaerales > Anaerohalosphaeraceae > B28-G16. The sequence continues at coordinate 4,050 of JAGHBX010000253.1, forward strand.
CGGGGCGCCGGGGAGATGACGGTCTGGGCGGCGCGTCGTGAAAACGCCGTCAGCCCGATGGCTGCGCCGACAATCGCTTTCAAGAGCAAGGCGACGGCTTCATACGGAGGAACACTCAAGGCGTTGAGCGACCAGCTCGAACCGAAAAGCTCGATCGACCACGACAATCGCTACTGGCATGTCTGTCCTCACAAGGGAACGAAGGAGTGGGTGCAGTACGATTTCGACAAAGTGTATGAGGTGTCGAAGGTGAAGGTTTACTGGTTCGACGATACCGGGATGGGCGCCTGTCGGCAGCCGGAGTCGTGGCGGCTGCTCTGGAAAGACGGAGATGACTGGAAACCGGTGAAGAATAAGGATGAGTACGGTACGGCGAAGGATACGTATAACACGGTGAGATTTGAGCCGGTTAAGACATCGGCGTTGAAGATTGAGATACAGTCGCAGGAGAAATTTGCGATGGGTATCCATGAGTGGATCGTTGAATAGGCGTGTGTCAAGTTGTGAAGTGTGGGGGGATACGGCCGCTTGCACTTTGGGGTTAGGGTGGTTATACTTGGATTGAAATTGGTTTTTTTGACTTATGTTTCGGAGGAATGTTATGGATCGTCGCAGGTTTCTTCAAGCGAGCGCCGCGGGTGTGGCGCTTTCGGCGGTTGGGGTCAATCCGGTTGTTTTCGCGAAGAAAAGGCCTTTGCGTGTGGGGCTTATCGGCTGCGGCTGGTACGGTAAGGCTGCGCTTTTGCGTCTGATACAGGTCGAGCCGGTCGAGGTTGTGGCGCTGTGTGATGTCGACAGTAAGATGTTGGCAGAAGCCGCTGAAATCGTGGCCGGCCGCCAGGTGTCCGGCAAGAAGCCTCGCACATACGGCGACTATCGGGAGATGCTCAAGAAGGAGCAGCTTGATATCGTGCAGGTCTCTACGCCGGATCACTGGCATGCCCTTGCGATGATCGCCGCGGTCAAGGCGGGCGCCGACGTTTATGTCGAAAAGCCCATCAGCGTCGACGTCGTCGAGGCCCAGGCGATGGTCGCCGCCGCCCGAAAGTATAAGAAGGTCGTGCAGGTGGACCTCCAGCGGCGAAGCACGCCGCACCTTGTCGAGGCCCGCGACCGGATCATCGGCGAGGGCAAACTCGGCAAGATCGCACACGTTGAGGTTTACTGCTACTATCACATGCGCGCCCGTGGAAATCCGCCGGCGATAACTCCTCCGGCACACTTCGATTATGACATGTGGACGGGTCCTGCTCCGATGAGGCCTTATACCTCGGTGGTCCACCCGCGACGTTGGCGGGCGTTTATGGAATACGGCAACGGCATCATCGGCGATATGTGCGTCCACATGTACGACATGGTGCGGTGGATGCTCGACTTAGGTTGGCCCAGGAGCGTTGCCTCTACCGGGGGCATCCTGGTCGACAAGGACAGCATCGCCAATATCTCCGACACGCAGACGGCGATTTTCGATCATGGCGACGTCAATGTCGTCTGGCAGCATCGCACGTGGGGCGCCGCACCCGATCCCAAGTATTCGTGGGGAGCTACCATCTACGGCGACAAGGGCACACTGAAGGCAGGCGTGATGAGCTACGACTTCATCCCGCGCGGCGGGGGTGAGCCGATCCACAAAGACGTTACGTATGAATACGAAAAATACCCCGAAGACAAGACCGAAAAGGACCTCGAACGCCATGTGGCGCCGGCGCTGCGCGCCCACTGGAAGAACTTCTTAGCCGCAAGGCAGACCCGCAGCCTGCCCGTATCGAATATCGAACAAGGCTATATCTCAAGCGCAAGCTGCATCCTGGCAAACGTCGCGATGCAGTTGGGCAGAACGCTGAGGTGGGACCCCGAAAAGGGGCACGTCGTGGGCGATGAAGAGGCAAACCGCCTCCTTGCCCGGCCATACAGAAAGCCCTGGACGCATCCGGACCCCAAAAACGTCTGAAACCATGTCGAATCGCCAGGAGTTGGTCAAGGTACTTGAAAAGACCGGGTATGTCG
>JAGHBX010000489.1 GCA_021160785.1 Planctomycetota bacterium
GGTGATACTGTCGCCGATACCGACCAGCATGACTTTTTCCCGCGACCAGATTACCTCGAAAGGCGCTTTGGCGACGGGCGGACCGGCCGGGCCTGTTCCCATGTCATAGGGCGTTACAGCCATGTACAGCCGATAGCCGGCATAGCACGAAACACACACTATCAACAGGAGCACCAGCAATGCAAAACGCCATCGAAACGAGTACCATTTAAGTGTCCGGGGCATGTGTGTCTCCTTTCAAATAGTTAAGATATAAACAATATATATATAAACTAATTGAACCCAAAAATAACCGCCTGCGCATTGTCAACTGAATTTTCCGGCCAGCAGCTTTTTCAAAGTCTCTTTCTTCACGGCGTGCAACTCCCGACAGTCAGCATCCGCTCATGTATTTCCGACTCACAAACGATATGTCAGCAGGCATACTTGGCCTGGTTCTTTATGTGTCTAAACGGAGATTGGCGCGGATTTTTTCGAGCATTTTCATCAGCGTTTTCTGTTCGCTGCTTTTCAAAACGCTCATGATGCGAGCCACCTCTTTACCGTAGTGGGGTTCGACCTTGTCAAGGAGTCGCCTTCCCCGTGCGGTCAACTTGATGATATTGGTTCGTCGGTCCTCGGGGTCGGCGGTGCGAACGACAAGTTTCGCCTTTTCCATGCGGTCGATAAGACCGGTGATGTTGGCTCGGTTAACCAACATCATATCGGATAACCGGGCCTGGCTGAGCCCCTCGTTGCGCTGTGCCTGGTGGCCCAGGAGCATCATCACGTTAATCTGCACTTCGGTCAGCCCGAAGGCGCGCAAAAACTCCGTGCCGCGTTTCCTGATGAGAGTGCTGGTGAAATAGATATTGAGAAGCGCCTCATGTCCCGTGGTGGCGATTGGTGCGTGTAACTGCAACTCTTCGTTAAGAGACATCCGTAATCTCCTGTCTACCGTGCGATAAGGTTCACATATATATAGTTCATATGTACATAATATGTTCGACTTTTTTTCACAGTCATCCCATAGGCAATCAAATATGAGAGGATTCTTCTAAAGTAGCGGGGTATGGGTTACACTAATGTCATCTAATAATTAGGAGTAACCCATGAGACCCGCTAAACATCAATATACCATTCTCAAGCAGATATGCCAGCATATTCCGGCTCATCTCGTGCCAAAACTTGCCCGGTCTTTCGGGGTCGACAAGAAGGCACGCTCCTTTTCGCCGTGGTCACATGTTGTTGCTATGCTGCATGTTCAGATCGCACACAGCCTATCGCTCAATGACGTGGCAGACACATTGCGTAATCATTCGGGGGTTTTGACCACGATGCAGCTTAATCTCCAGACGTTCCTGCCTCAGTTCGCTATCGTAAAAGAAGCTTCTACTGCCGACTCCACTGAAGCTTATCGGCTCTGTCTGAATCTTAAAAGTGGCGAAATAGCGGTGTTTGATAAGGCGTACGTGGATTTCACGCATCTGGCTGATCTTGACAGGCGAGGCGTTTTCTGGATCACACGTGCCAAAGACAATATGCAATATCGTATAGTTAAACAGCATACAAAACCAAAAGGTGACATCCTTAGCGATGTCCTGATCGAACTTAAAACACCGAAGAGCTGCAAGGCTTACCCACAGAGACTGCGTTTAATTACAGCCAACGTGGAGGTTGACGGCGTTAAAAAAACGATGACATTTATCACGAACAATATGAGCTGGGCGCCGAGCAGTATCTGCGATCTGTACAAATGTCGCTGGGGTGTAGAGGTGTTTTTCAAGCAGATAAAACAGACGTTGCAGCTGGCTGACTTCCTGGGGCACAGCACGTGGTTCACCACGCATGATCGCAAGCCCTCAGCAGGCTTATTTGCCGGGTTTTGAACTGTCGTAAAAATCTACGGAAGCAGGTTGTGATTTTCAATTCGGCAGTATTAGCCTCAAGGCCTGCCGAATTGATGATCGCCAATAAAAATTGCAAACTGGGGTCGTGGAAATACTTGAAGAAAAAGCGACTTTTGCTACAATAAATCAGGTTGCGATGCTGAGTTTACGGACTTATGGGATGACTGTGAACCCTTATCCAAAAGAATATTCCAGTTCGACAAGCAAATCAAAAAACTCGAAACACCGCATCCGAAACCCTCAGCAAGATCGAGGGCCAGGAAAAGGCTGTCGTGCCGGAAAAAAAACTGCTGGAGATACTGCAAGGGGAGTTGGAGCGTTTTTGAGAGAAGGGCAAATGAGTTGTCTTGCCTTATGTCACCTGGGCATCGGACATGATGAAAAAGATGTTGGGTTGCCCTGGGAAGACCCAAAAAGGTATCTGTCGGCAGGTACCCGGTCCAGTTACATTAGTTGATCCGAAGGAGAATGGTTATGGTTGAGCGGCTTGGTCGGCGCGGGTTTTTGAAGGGTGCGGCGGTTGTCGGGGGTGCGGCGTTGTTTTGTGGTTCTTCGGCTGTTTGCGGGGCGGAGAAAACCGGTGGGGCTGATATTCTTTTGATTATGCCGGATCAGATGCGGGGCGATTGTTTGAGCGTCCTTGGTCATCCGGTTGTTCGGACTCCGGTGCTTGATAAGCTTGCCAGGGAAGGGCTGCTTTTTCGGCGGGCTTATACTACTGTTGCGTCGTGTATTCCGGCGCGTTATGCGCTGCTTACGGGGCTTTATCCTCAGACGAGTGGAGTGGTGGGATTTCGCGCCAAGCCGTTTGAGACGCCGACGCTGCCGGAAGTGTTGGGCAAGAGCGGGTATTCGACGGTTCTGGTGGGCAGGAATATGCATCAGCCGGCGGCAAGTAAGTCGTGCGGATACGATAAGCGAATTCTCGGGTCTACGTATGTTGGGGGGGATGATTACGATGAGTTTTTGAAACGGTCGGCGCCAGAGACGGGTGGGATCAGGAAACTTGTTAAGGATCTTGGTGTGACGTTTAACTACTGGCAGGGGAAGGAGTGGCCTTTGGCGGATCGGCTGCATCCTACCGAATGGGTTGTTGCAGAGTCTCGCAAGGTGGTCGCCGAGGCTGATGCGGATCGTCCTTTGTTTTTGACGACATCTTTTTATGCGCCGCACCCGCCTCTTTTTCCGCCGCGGAAGTATTTCGATAAGTATCTAAAGGCCAAACTGCCTGCGCCTGCGCATGGTGATTGGGTGGACTGGGGTTCGCTGTCTGTCAAGGGTGATCGCAACGGGCATAGGATTCTTTTGGAAGGTGAGACGCTGCGAGCTTGTCAGGCGGGATATTTTGGTTTGATCGAGCATCTTGACTCGCAGATTTCGTCATTGATCGAGGATTTTAAGTCGCGGAGCGCCAAGGCCGGTCGATCTTGGGTGATCGTAGTAACGAGTGATCACGGGGAGATGTTGGGGGATCATGGTTATTTTCGCAAATGTGAGCCGTATGAGGGTTCGGCGAATATACCGTTTATTATTTGCGGGTCGAAGGATCTGGGTTTCAAGTCGGGACTGCGGATCAATCGGGCGGTGTGCCTGGAGGATATTATGCCGACGCTTCTGTCGGTGGCGAAGACGACGAGCGCCGGGCATATTGACGGGGTAAATCTTCTGCCTTCGCTGCGTGGCGGGGGGCAGGCGATTCGCCAATGGCTGCATTTTGAGCATGCTCCCTGTTACAGTCAGCAGCAGGCTTATCATGCTTTGACGGACGGTCGTTACAAGTATATCTGGCGGCCTTTGGACGGGCGGGAGCATTTGTTCGATCTTGAGGATGACCCGAGGGAGGAGAAGGATCTTTCGATCGATGTGTCGCATAAGGCGCTGTTGGAGAGATGGCGGATGCGGCTGGTTGAGCGACTTGCCAAGAGGCCGGAAGGTTTTTCCAAGGATGGCAAACTGGTTCCGGGTCGGCCTTATCGGGCGCTGAATGCCGGTACGCTTTCGCCCAAGAGCGGGTGAAGATTTGATCTGTGGAAAGAAAAAAGCTGTAGTGCCGGAATATGAGTTGATAGAGACGCTGCAAAGGAAGTTGGAGCGTTCTTGAGGAGAAGGGGAATTGAGGAGAATCGAAAATGCTGAGGAGTAACAAAACGAAACGTTCTAAATGATAGCAATGTTCAAGAAAGATTCTGTGTAGAGGTGATTAAGTTGAAGGAGAACCGTATGAAAGTCAAATGTCCGCATTGCGAGACAATCCAAAATGCACCAGACGATGCTGATGTTGAAGAAGTGATGTGTAAGGCGTGTGGCGGAACAATTGCTCTTGGGCTCTATGCACCAGAGGTGCGGGAAGAGATAGAGGAAAAGACACCTGGACAACAGGACTTGCCGTGTGGCAAACTCGCATATATTTGGACAGTCATCCGTGTAATAACCTTACTTGCAGCTGCCCTAATCGCCCTCTGCGGGTTAATGGCGATGGTGGATAGCTCGCCAACTGGGTTCCGCTTGCTGGGAATTTCTTTTTCTATGGCTATATGGTGTCTGTTGTTGTTTACTATTGTGGCTATTATCCAGGCGATTCACGCAAATACGCGAGCCATCCAAGAGTTGTACGCCAAAGAGAGGGATTGAATTGAACGGCAACGATGAACATAGCGATATTCGTGAAAAATCAAAGCATTCCTTGAAGGAAATAAGATGCCAAGCCGGGCGGATATAGAGTCTCAGAACGAGTATTTGCTCAAGGTGCAGCGTGATTTTCGGCTGGCTGTGGAATTTGTGGCTACGGCGATGTCGGAGATCGGCGCAGTCGGGAAGATAGTTCTTTTCGGTTCGGTTGCCCGGCCTTTGATAAAGGAAGTGCCGCGATTCAGCGAGTACAGACGAGCGGGAATCGCCGTGTGGCATGAATGCCGGGATGTCGACCTTGCCGTTTGGGTCAGCAGTCCGGAGAACCTGGAGGCACTTCGCAAGGCCAAAATAAAAGGCTTGAAAATTGCCGCAGAAAGCAAGAACATAACTGTGGCGGATCATCAGGTTGACGTTTTTATTTTGGAGCCCGGCACAGATAGCTATCTGGGCAGACTCTGCACCTTCAATAAATGCCCGAAAGGTAAAGGCAAGATTAAGTGCATGGCGCCGGGGTGCGGAAGAGTTCCTTTTCTACAACAGATTCCTGATTTTCATTTTGCACCTGATGGTCTCGATGAGGATGTCTCGACAGTCCTTTTCGAGCGATGAGTATTTGTGATGGCGGTGGGCTAAGAGCCTACCCTACTGAGCGAGAGTTGCAGTGATTGGGCTGGATGATTTTGAAACGGATTGGCATACTTTTGGTGTTGTTTGTGGTTGTGGCGGCGGCTTGGCCGTTTCGGGGGGTTATTCGGAGTTGGTTTGCTGAAGAGGTTTACGGGCCGGTAGTCGAACATGTTGGAGGGGGCCAAGTTGAGCCGCACGGGTATGGGACGGTGGCTGATCGGCTCAGGCAGTATGGAGGTTGTGTTCGCGGGCGGCTGGAGCCGTGTTTTGCGAAGGTTGGGATTGATTATCCGCCGGCGAAGGTGGTTCTTGTGGGGATCAAGGACGAGAAGAAGCTTGAGGTTTGGGCGTCGGGTGATGGCGGGTATCGGCTGGTGAGGACTTATCGTATTCTCGGGGCGAGCGGCAGGCTGGGGCCCAAGCTGAGGGAGGGCGATTGTCAGGTTCCCGAGGAGCTGTACCGGATCGAATCGCTGAATCCCAACAGCAGGTTTCATCTGCCGCTGAGGGTGAATTATCCGAACGGCCGCGACCGTGCGCGGGCTAAAGCAGAAAATCGTACGAATCTCGGCGGCGATATCATGATCCATGGCGGGCGGGCCTCGATAGGGTGTCTTGCGATGGGTGATGAGGCGGCTGAGGATTTGTTTATACTTGCCGCCGAGATGGGGGCCGAGAATGTGTCGGTGATCCTTTGTCCGGTGGATTTTCGAAGGAACGAAATGCCTAAGTTGAGTTATTCATTGCCGGGATGGACAGATGATCTCTATGAACGAATCAGGGAGCGATTGTCGGGCTTTGTCGTCGAGTGAGGGCACCGAGGCGGAGAGGGTTTACGAGCGGACGCCGTGGACGGTTGTTGCGTCGTGGGGGCGCGGTGTGGCGCTGTTTGTGGGTGTGTTTGGGCTGCTCAATATATTGGGCGAACTTCGATATGCCGGCTTTGACGCCAATATCTGGTGGATTGATTTTCGCTTTGTCGACGAGCGGCTTGGGCGGAGTGTGCTTGGGCTTGCGGCGGTGTTTATGTTGGCGTTTGTCATAAAACCGCAGCTTTCCCGTTGGCGGCGTGCCGTAACGCTTGTACTGACGATCATTCTTTATCTGGTGTGCATGTACAATGTGGTTGTGTTTTACGTGCTGCTTGCCAAAGGTCAGATCACCGGCATATGGATTCCATTCTCGCTGTTTGTCAGCATGGCTATGGAGGTTGTCGGTATCGCGGTCGTGGTCAAGCGCCCGCCGGGCGGCTGGCGGCGGGAGTGGCTGATAACGCTTGTCGTGCTTATGTTTTGCGCCGTTGGCTTTGCGGTTGCACAGATGTTCTGCTTCGGCAAGACGGACTATCGCCGCCCGGCCGACGTTATAGTTGTTTTAGGCGCCAGGGTGTATGCAGATGGCCGACTCAGCGATGCGCTTGCCGATCGCGTGCGGACGGGCTGCGATCTTTATCTTGAAGGACGCGCCGGCAGGATCGTCTTTTCCGGCGGACCCGGCGACGGCCGTTTCAGCGAGGCCGAAGCGATGAAGCGTGCGGCGATAAAACAGGGCGTGCCCGCAGAGGCTATTCTGCTGGACGAGCGCGGCGTCAATACGCAGGCGACGGTGGAGAATACGACGATCATGTTCGATGAGATGGGGCTTGAGCGCATCCTTGTGGTCAGCCATTTCTACCATCTGCCGCGAATCAAGATGACCTACCTGCGGCACGGGCGGGATGTCTGGACGGTGCCTGCAAAGGAAAGCTATCTGCTAAGAGCCATGCCCAAATACATGGCCCGCGAGGTGGTGGCGTTATGGCTTTATTACATTCGGCCTTTGGCGCCATAAGCGGTATGGGGCGGTGCTGTTA
>JAGHBX010000101.1 GCA_021160785.1 Planctomycetota bacterium
ACTTCCAGTTGCTGTACGTGTAAGTCAACTTGTACTGACGCGTACCAGAAAACAGGATTAGTCCTATGACCAATGTGGGAAGAATTGACCCTGCAATGATAAGGTATTTGTGCCTCCAAACCACCCCGAAATAATTCCACAGGTCAATCTCGTCCGCCTCCCCACAAAATGCAACATCCTGTGCTGCATTTGGCATCGATTCGTTCCTGGCGCTATCGTCCTTTTTTATTGCAGTCACGACTTAACCTCCTGTTAAGACATTCATGTAAGAGAGCAATCCGGCACAATGTCTCCAGATGCAATCACATGGTAGTTTATAGGACCTTTCCTGCACATTTGCAAGCCTTTTTCTGTTTGTGGGCACTTTCCGCCTTCTCTTTTTCCGGAAAACCCTGATCCGTCGCTTAGGGCGACAGAAGACCTTCTGGCAATTGTTAGCGGAGCAGTATGGAGACCCCTGTATGTTCATGAGAGACCGAGCGCAAGACCTGTGTCATCAGGTAGTTATCGGACGGAATCCACCAGAAAAAAACTTGACATGGTTGAGCAATTAGTTTATAATAATGGTCTGTGCTGTCGGTGAGAAAAGACTAATTAACATATGTTTAGTGATGGGAGAGAGTGCAATATGAAAAGCAAAACGCTTTATTTGTTCGTCGTGCTTTCAGCAATATCTATCGGCCTGGCAGGATGCTACTCTGCCAATCCGGATGACGTAAAGGCCTTTTTAAGACCTGATCAGGCCGATGTTACGGAAGATACGTATATTCTCCAGCCACCGGATGGCTTAACAATTATGTCGTCAAAGATTCCCGAATTGGAGCGAGGTTCACTGGGATCTTCGGTAGGCCTTACACAGACAATTCGGCCTGACGGCAAAATATCTATCGAATCCGTCGGCGAGATTATGGTGGCGGGTAAGACACCGCGGCAGGTCGCTGACATCATCTCAAAGAAGATGCAGGAACTCTACAAGCTCACCAGCGACTACCCTGTTGATGTCCGTGTCATAAACCGTAGTAAGTACTATTACATTCTCGGCCAAGTCAATAACCCAGGCGCTCAGATATATACGGGAAGGGAAACAACTCTTTCGGCTATCGCCAAAGCTATTCCGAATGTGAGAGCATGGGAGCAGAAGATACAGGTAATTCGTCCGTGTCTGAACCTCGAGGAAGGCCCGAAGATTTTCTCGCTGAATTTCGAGAGGATGCTGGAGCATGGGGACATGAGTGGAAATGTTCTGCTGGCGGAAGGGGATGTTATCTATGTACCTCCGACCATACTCGGTTCAATCGGTCTGACTCTTGAAGAAATCCTCGGTCCGCTGTTCCAGACTGCGGGTGCGGCAAACACCCTTGGACGTCCCATAGCACCAGCACTATAAATAACGGCATATGATTGGCAAGGGATTATGACAGGCAAACGCCTACTGAAACTGGTTCATGCAAGCAGTACCGCATGGTTTGTTTTGTGTGCGGGTTTCCTGCTGACCCTCGCCATGCGCCAAGCCGGTGCGGCGTGGTGGTTGATATTCTCGCTTAGCGGTTATTCGCTGGTGCTCGTATTTGTTCTGGTCAGCATATATCTTCTGGCCGTTTACCGTGGGGTCAGGCGCCATCAGACCGAACAGGAGTATCCTTTGACATCATCGCCCAATTATATGGCGTTTTATGATGTCTGTCCCTTCATCGGTGCAATAGCCGGCCTGATCAGCGGCTTTGATATCAGGGGCCTGATGGAGCATGCAAACATGATTGCTGTCGGTTCGTTAGGCACGACTTTTCTGGTCTGGATCGTTCTGGATCCTGCCATCGCGTTTATTGAGATGTACCTGCCGAAGAGCAGAAAGCTTAGAAAGTTACGGCTGGCCCAGATAAAGGCGGACAAGCGTCGAAGGGAAATAGAAAGCGAAAAGCTTCTGGCTGAGCTCTATGAGAAGGAACTTCAGAGCTATGGGAAATGGCAGCCGATTCTTGAGCCGATGGCCGAAAAGCTTGCCATGATCGTAGCCGATGGCCAGGGTGATTTCTGTAAAAGGGAAAAGGAAACCGCCCAAATGGGCGCCGAGGCGTGGCGATTAGGAGGAATTGCGTGTATGCGGCGGCTTCATGAAATGGCGATGGCGGATTTTGTGAAGCGCAGCGGTGTGAAGATAGTTGACTATATCACGATATGGTGGGATGGGATCGGCACATGGAGGAGCCCTGCTGTTATTGAAATCCTGCGGTAGAGACCTCAAATGAGCCGGGGATGACCCTTTGGGAATCGACCGACAACGTCTGAGTATGTGTCTGCCCCAACTTTCTTTCGCCGTTAATTATTCCGGAGAAGGATCCATTCTTGAAAACGCGGCCCAGTCCGTCATTGTCACATCACAGCTCCGATCCATATCAGCGCCATAGCACCAGGCATTGAAAACCTGACAATCCGTCGCCAGCCAATACGAAGCGAAGACCGAAACATCCTCCATATCCACAAGGCAGTTGCGTGTCAGATCACTGACCGACAATCCCCGGCACAGGCCGGTTATTTTTACGTTGTCGATGCCCCAATATCGATCCGCCATTGCAACATAATGCCATCGAATTCGAACATCGCTGCGGCCATCGGCATCTGGCAAAGGCAGTTCAACCTCTCCATCGGCACTCGTATCGTATGAAAGAAGATTCCGCCAGGGTCCGGAATTAATGGACAACTCGACATAGGCAGGTGTCTCGTTCTGGATAATGTGCAATTTATGCGAAAAAGAAAGCGTTACGGAGTCATAATTCGAACAGTCCATGCTCGGCGTGATCAAATCTTCATCCAGATATCTGCCCCCGGCAAATAAACCATCGACAAGCATAATTGGTCCCGTCCAATATTCGCTGACATACAGGGGAGCAGATGGATTCAGAGGCGCCCAGGTATAACCGTCATCGTTGCCATCGACAATACTCCAGCCGCCCGGGAGACCTTCGTCAAATCCCGTCTCATGCAATGTCATTACAAGATTATGAACATCCAGTGTAATCGGTCGAACCATCTCAAGCCCGCTGGTCAGGTTTGTGAAAATGATCGTATCAACATAAAATCCTTCCGGCAGTGCTTCGGCCGATTTGTCGAGACGAACCTCAATATCGGTCGTTTCAAAGGACCCGAGAGAGTCCTGCAGAACATCGCTCTCAACCCCGTCATTGTCGGCAAGCACGAACCAGTCTTCATTCCTGCTGACTTGATACTCGATGGTCTGATTGCTTGAATTCAAGAGCGTGTACGTTTTTGAGCCGGGGATAAAAGGCCCTCCTTCCGGCCCGGAAGAAACCAGTCCTTCCGGCGGCTGAATATCGAGCGGGTCCGGACGATAGCTGAAAGTCATTGTTTCTCCGGCAGGACTAACATCATGGATCGCAAGTTCAGACTGAGACCCGTCCCACCATCGAGTCTGCAGTGTATTGTAGTAGGGCCCGCACACGGTGGAATCCGGCGACTTCCACAAATCACCGGCGTCACCATTGTTGGTGTCATTTTCCAGGTCGAAGTTTCCGTCGGCCTGTACAAGGGCAACTTTGTAATGGAGAGAATGCGTCATATACTCGAGATTGTTATGGCCGTAGGCGTCTATGTGCCACAGGGCAAGCCCCGAGTCCGGCAAATTACTGTCCCGATTGCCTCGATACCGGTTCTCAACCAGAAAGTATTCATCAGGATTTGTTTCGTTTTCAAATTTGTAAATTTGGTTGATTCCCGCCGTCGCTGTAAGTCCTGCCTGATACACCTGGAGCGTGGTCGTGTTAGAAAAGCCCGATATGTACTTGAGATATGCACATGGCTCAACGGGATTGGCCCCCTGTCCCCCATATCCCATTAAGCAGTATTTACCGACCCCCATGGAAGAATAATCGTAATCGTATAGATCGGGCCATCCGAACAGCGTATGCCCCGTCTCATGGCAAAACACGCCAAGGGTCAAAGCGCTTCCTATACTACTGATCTGATATTTATGTGCTGACACGCCGTCAGCGGTAAACAGACCGATTGTGATTGTGCCGGAATGCGGCCAAAGTCCCGTGGTCCCTGCCGGACCGGCATACATGCAATTAATGGCGTCGATCAATCCGTCTCCATCGGAATCAAACCGACTAAAATCAAAGCCGCTTTCTTCTAATGCATTCAGGGCTTCCAGAATCAATTCTCTGGCCTTGGCGTGATATGGCGCTTGCGGGTCATCGTAATAGCTTTTTGCATACTGAGCAGTATAGTAGGATTCCGTGACAGTATTCGTATATAGAATCTTCCCGCCAGAAACATCATAAAAATAATCCCGTACGGATCCCCGATTGCCGTTGGCGCTGTAACCAACCAGATTGCAATAGTCGCGAATCTCGTTCGGCTCTACCGTAGCCGGTTCGTCCGGAAAATCTACGAGCAAACACAGTCCCTCGATGTCTTGCCTGGTTGACATAGTCGCAGATGACGAGAGCGGGTTTGAGTAGTTTGCTTTCGGCTCCGCCAACAGACCGACAGCCGGCAGGCGTTTGGCCTCTTCGTCGCGTACAGCTCGAATCTGCGCCTTCCTGGCGATGTCTGAGATGCGAATATGCTTGTCGATCCCCAACTCGGCTGGGCCAATGGAGGCACTCACACCGATCGATACCAATTCTCTCTTGTCGTCGGACAGGCGTGCGTAAGAAAGATACTTTGTGTCAGGATCGCGCACCAACGTATAGCCGTCAAGCGACTCGATAATCTGATAATATTCATCGCCCCATATACGAACCGGTATTCGACTGCCGTCAGGTTGCCGCCAATGGAAAAGTTGGCCGTCAACAGGACTGGCCCCAACAAAACAACCTTGGGCAGTGAACAGTAAAACGGTCAACATCACATAGACATTCAAGAAGAAAGGGAGAGGCAAAGGAGCCCTCAAATAGAGAGGTCCGATAATAAAGGTTTGTGTCGAGTGTTTTTTCACTCTGTGAGGCAGACGAGAGAAACCATCCGATGATTCCGGCCCCGCATTCAGGATGGAGCCCCAATTCATTGTAGTCCTCTTTTGAATATATCCGCTTGTTGTTAGAACACCTGTCGACCGCCAAGAGGCAAAAAAACAAGCCTGCTAAAACAGCATCATCCTTGCCGCTTCAGCAGGCTTATACCTACTCCCTTATGCTATATCTGCTTGTGTCTGCTTTAGCCTTGCCTTTTTTTTCGGAGGACGAGTCCGCCCAGACCGAACAGAAGAAGCGTGGCTGGTTCCGGAATACAGGACGTTTGGACCAAAATGTAATCAAGTTGCGCTTCAGCCTGACCTACACCGGGAACAAAAGAATACTGTATTGTTTCGACTGCTGGATTCGGCTGGATAGTCCAAATCGCCGAATACTCTCTCCAACCGTCCGGCAAAAGTTTGTCCTCAACGACATCAGGTACTGTCGCAGTCATGCCCTGCCATGTTACGGATGCATCGCTGATTTCGCCCCAATAGACTATCTCTACATAGATTTCCTTGTAGGGATTGTCGTTGTCATAGTTTGGGATTTCTATCGAGACCCCCAAGTTTTGCAACTCAAAGTAAACACCCCGTTGATCTCCTGACCAAGAACGATAACCGCCAGTTGTCACTCCATAGTCCAGAACCGCTGTTGCCGGCGCAATAGGATTTTGGCCGCCACCATCCGGCGAGATCTCGCTCCCAGGGAAGGATGCATCATAGAAATCCCACTCCTGAGATGTTCCATTCACAGAATTATCGAACTCCATACCCGCTGCCGCAAGCCCTGAACAAACAACCAGAACGCCAAGCACACCATACCTTTTCATCTGTACACTCCTTTATCCTACACGTAAGTGTTATCCCCCCCAGATATCTTTTCCATCACTATGGTTCTATTACCTTGCTTTTGCACACTTGCTTAATCTGTTGTCAGCAAAATCGTGATCAGGTGAATCAATTTAACTCTAAATGGTTCGCCTTCTCCTCAACCAGCCAACGCACAGGGTTCCTATGCCGCCAAGGACAATCGCACCCGGTACTGGAATAACCGGGGAGGTACCGCCACTGTACAATTCGACGTTATCCATACCAAAAAACGCATTGGGATTCGGATCAAAATTCAACATTGTTAGATTTCTCAGGCCCAACACCACGCGGTTCCAGTCTGTAGACAGTTGTTCTGCTGCTATCGTCAGGGCGAAGTCTTCTTCTTGAGGACCCTGGTCAATGTCTATGATACGCGTTCCAGTAATGTGAATACTGTCCGGCAAAACACCAGCTTCTCGCTTGAAATCCGCTGCATAAAAATCAAATGTACCAATACCATCCTGGTGGACATTAGTACCAAATCCATTTATGACATACGTATTAGCGGTCTCCTCGGTAGCAAAAAAGAAACTCCACAGAACAGCAGGGTTTCCAGCCTCTTGATAGGTGGGACTAAGCATCTCCCCATAAGGGGGGAAGGTGATGGTGTCGCCCGCCGACATTCCCTCAAACGTAGTCACGCCGGCCAGTGCCATCTGGGCTGCGCCAAGAAACATTAACGTTAATAATAGCTTTTTCTCCATTACGTACTCCCTTCCAAAAATAAACCGACACAATACCGTTGTTGACACCACAGTGGCGTCACGCACGTACCAAAGGGTCGGAAGTCAAAAAGAAATGAGATTTTCTCCATCACTTCTATCACCCTATGCCTCAGGTACCAATTTACAAAGATTTTCAAAACAGTCAAGGGAAAAATTAAAAAAAATGAAAGTTTTTTACTCAAACCCCTTTTTGAGCAGCTCAACTGCGGTTTTTGATAGCAAAAATGAGGTTTTGTTGTTTTTTGGGCAAAGCCGTCTTCGGCTACAAATACCGATATATTACGTACTTCGCCGCCCCAGTTAGCTTCTCGAAGCATAGGAGCTTTTAACTCAACTAACTCAACTTCCATCCTGAAGATCCTTTCATGCATCACGCAAAAAAAGATAGAAAGGCCCGAAGGCAAATCCGCCCTCGCCCGTTCCTACTAAATCAATACTAAAGTGCTCTGCGTCGCCGCAGCCAGCCGACAAGACCCACGCCAATACTGCCAAGCAGAATCGCTCCCGGCGCGGGAATTGCGGTAAAGCCGGCAACTGAGAACTCATTGTCGTCTGGACCATCGACGATTGAAAACAAGGCGGAATTGACAAGAATGCCGCCTCCAAAATCAACCCATATTTCGCCGTTTGCCTGGTCGGAGTCAATACCATTGAAATAGAATATCTGCCCACCGTTGATCACCACCTGACCCCGCTCGCCATAGGTATCGTCGCTTCCGTCCGGCGGGTCAAAGAGGTCTGTGATCCACACACCAGAAAGACTCTTTCCCCCTGCTATATCGATACGCAGTATCTCAATAAGGTCAACTTCATCATTTTCACCACCGAGGATACCCAGACCGTCAATGTTCAAATCGACCGAATCATGGTACAACAATCTATCATCCGGTAATGCTGTGGCGGTAACTGCGCCAACAGTATAGGTGTGCTCTCCATGGGCATCGAACCATGCGCTATCGCGAAAGTCAATCGCCAGGTTATCTGGAATGATAGTAGGGTTTGCCAACGCCGTAGAGGCGGAGACACAGAGTAGAATACCAAGTTTCAAGGCTAAGTGAGTTTTACTCATTCCAGGCCACCTTCCAAATAATGCAAATGCTCAAACAGGGTAGAACGGGCCGAAGGCAAATCTGCTCTCGCCGGTTCTTACTAAATCAATACTACAGCATTCTGCGCTTCCGCAGCCAGCCGACAATGCCCATTCCCATGCTGCCCAACAAAAGGGCGCCGGGGGCAGGAATGGTAGTTACCCGAAGTTCAACGGTGTCAATCCGGGCATTCCAGAGCCTCAAGGTAATATCAAAGTCGTCTCCGGTAATCCATGACGAGTCAACCGGAGCGCTAAGC
>JAGHBX010000141.1 GCA_021160785.1 Planctomycetota bacterium
GGGCCTATACAGGCCGGGCTGTTTGTCAGCGAGGCGTTTGCAGGCGGTGGTTTCTCGCGTTTGATCGTGGCGGAAATTGATCAGGCGCTCGCCGACGCGCTGCGGGAAAATGTCGGATGCTACAGCGTCAATATAGCCGGCGCAGGCGGCGTAAGAGTCCGACAGGTTGCCGGTGTGGAGATTTATAACCCCGATGTGGCAGACGACAGGAGCGGGCTTTTGGAGATGCTTGCAGAAGCCGACGAGATCGCGACATCGCTTCCGGCGGTGCGGTATTATGATGCCGGGGCACACAGCGTCGCAACACTGATCGCCGAAGGGATAAAGCGAAACCCCACCCACCCCCGGATCATCTACGCCGCCGAGAATGACAACCGCGCTGCTGAGATCCTCCGGGATGCGGTGGAGGGGGAACTTGGTATCCCGCTTCCGGACAGTGTCCGGTTCGTAAATACCGTCATCGGCAAGATGAGTCGCGTCGTAACCGATGCCGGCGAAATCACCCAACTCGGCCTGGAACCGATAACACCGCAGATCGACCGGGCGTTTCTCGTGGAGGAATTCAATCGTATCCTGATTAGCCGTGTGCGACTGAAGGGGTTTGCGCGCGGCATCGATGTCTTCATCGAAAAAGACGACCTGCTGCCGTTCGAAGAGGCAAAGCTCTACGGCCATAATGCGATTCATGCGATGTTGGCCTATCTCGGCGCGGCGAAGGGTTATAAGAAGATGACCGAACTCAAAGACGACGCGGCCGTGATGAAAGTCGCCCGCGACGCCTTCCTCAACGAATCGGGAGCTGCGCTGATAAAGAAATACGCCCATCTCGGCGATGAGCTTTTCACACCCGCCGGATACCGCGCCTACGCAGACGACCTGCTCGAACGAATGACAAATCCGCATCTGGCGGATACGGTTGCGCGGGCGGGTCGCGATCCGCGGCGGAAATTAGGGTATCATGACCGGATATTCGGGACGATGGATCTGGCGTTCAGCGAGGGGATTGTGCCTGCGAATATGGCGGTGGGGGCGCTGACGGGGATCGCGGCTTTACTTACAGAGGAGGATGCGACGCTTTCCGGTGGGCTAAGAGCCTACCCTGCGGAGTTGTCGGATGAGGAGGTTGAGCGGGTGGTTCGGTCGATTTGGGGTGAGGATGTTGGGGAGTATGGTGAGGAGATTATTGCGTGTGTTTGTGAGGCGCGAGGGCGGTTCGAAGGGTTGACAGGATGAAATCGTGCAAATGAAATAAAATTTGTTAGAATAAGAATCTCTTGACAGTTCAAGGTCAATTCTGTAAAATTACTGATATTGCGGGAAATCAGGCTTCTTTTAACTCAATTGATTTCAGGAGGCAGACATGAGTAATTTCACGGGCAGGGGTAGTGTTAATCGTCGCGAGTTTTTGAAGCGCGGCGGTTCGGTTGCGACTGGGGTTGCGGTGCTTGGGAGTATTTCACCGAGGGCGTTCGCGCGTGAGGATAATACCATCCGGCTGTCGCTGATCGGCTGCGGGGGGCGCGGCAGCGGGGCTGTTGGGGATGCTTTGAACGTTCGCGGGCAAGGACCCGTGAAGCTTTATGCGATGGCGGACCTGCAGGAAAAGCGGATGGAGTCGTCGTATAAGGCGCTGCAGAAGAAGTTCCCGGATAAGGTGGATGTTCCACCGGAGCGTAAATTCATCGGGTTCAAGGCTTTTCGCAAGGCCATCGATATTCTAAGGCCCGGGGATGTGGCGCTTTGTACTACCCGGGCCTATATTAGACCCGTGCATGTGGAGTATGCTATCAATAAAGGTATCAATGTCTTTATGGAGAAGCCCTTCGCTTCTGATCCGGAGGGATTGCACAGAATGCTTCGGGCCGATCAGGTGGCGAAGGAGAAAGGCGTGAAGGTTTCGGCGGGCTTGCAGTGTCGGCATTCACCGGCGAGACAGGCTTTGATCGATAAGATTCGAAACGGCGAAATGGGCGAGATACCGCTGATTCGCGCCAATCGCTACGGGGGGACGCGGTGGCTGACCGATCAGGGCGAAAAGAGCAACAACTTCATGGAGCAACTGCAGTTCGGCAAAATCCATCTGCTTTGGGTCGGGTCGGGGCACATGGTGGACAATCTCATTCACCAGATCGACGAGTGTTGCTGGATCAAGGATTCGTGGCCTGTGTCGTGTCATGGTATGGGCGGACGCATACCGCAGAGCACGGACCGGGGACAAAACCTGGATGCTTATACGATGGAGTACACTTTCGCCGACGGAACTAAGGCGTTCTGCGGTTTTCGGCGGATGAGCCGTGCGTTCACGGAGTTCGCCACTTATATCCATGGTACGAAATGTGCAGCGCAGTTTTCGGGCAGGACCCATGCGGCGACTGTGCATTTGTTCAAGGACCAGCGTATCTCCAGGGAGAATATCTCCTGGACGCCGACCAAGGATCAGCATAGTCCGTGGCAGTATGAGTGGAATTCATTTATCGAGAGTATTCGCAAGGATCGGCCCCATAATGAGATCAAACGGGCAGTGTACTCGGACCTGGCTTCGCTGATGGGGCGGGCGGCGTGCCATACGGGCAAAATAATTACGTGGGAGCAGATTATGAAGTCCCAATTCCAGTTCTGCGACTACCTGGACGATCTGAGTCCGAGCAGTCCGCCTCCGGTCAAGGCCGACGCCAACGGTCAGTTCCCGATACCGATTCCGGGGTCGTGGAAAGAGGTGTAGAAGCAATCAGATAACCGACACATGCGGATTGACACAGCCTCCCGGCGCCTGTGCAGGTTTCACCCGAAGGCATCTTCCGACAATGACTAAACACGCACTTGGCGGGAATGATAACGCTGGGCCAAGGCGGTTGGCGAATTGCTGCCCATGGATATTTGGGTCTTGTGGGTGTTCGCTCGCGGTTTCAGGGCGACCGCGTGGGATCGTCCCTACTGCGAAGGGTAGAAGTCGACCAGGTTTACCTCGATGTTGCCTTTTTGGATTTCTGTTTGGATTATGTGGGCGGTCAGGTTTGTCCATTTCGTGCAGTTGTCCAGGATGTTGCTGTCGCTTGTTGCTATGATGTTTTCGGTTGCGATCAGTTCGTTGTCGGGGTTGGTTAAGAGTTCTACGTCAAACGGCCAGTCGTTTTTTTCGATCAGTTCGTACATGAGGGTTTTTAGTCGGCCGGAGTTCGAGACGGGGCTGTCGAACAGCCAGCCGGCGTGTGAGACGCCGAGGTTGACCAACTGCGATGCGATCAGTTCTATTGCGGGGATGGTTTCGGTTACTTTTCTATATGAGCCGTGTATGCCCGACAGGTCGCGCATGCAGCGGTCCCTGCCGATAAAGATCGCCGCGCCGCTAAGCGCCGATTCGATGGTGATGAGCAGGTTGTAGCCGTCTATGACGATGGGGCTGCCTTTCAATTCGCCCACGCCTGTTTGTTTTGCCAATCGCCCGGCGAGCTGGTCGTCGGAACATGCCGATCGCATTATCGCCAACCGTTGGCGCTCGGTCAGGGCGAAATGGTCGCCGACCAGCTTGAGCGAGCTTTTCGGTGCATATCCCTTGGTGAGCAGGCTGGAATAATCGGCGACGGCGAGGCGAAGGATGCCGGTGTTCTTCGGCGCAAACAGCCTGGCGTCGTCGGGATGCGGCCCCCTGTGTTTTCGTTTATCCGGCATAATCGCTTTATCCTATTGGCA
>JAGHBX010000629.1 GCA_021160785.1 Planctomycetota bacterium
CTGCTGGACGCCAGGCCCTATGAGTACAGTTTTCGTCTGAGGCCTTGGAGTGCCCAAATGGGTAGTCCAGGTGAAATTGCGCGGACATTGATCAAGAAGCCGTAATTATTGACGATTTACTATTGACTATTTTCTATTTTGTTGTTGAATCGCCTGCGGCGATGGGCGAGGGATTGACGAGTTACTATTGGAGGGTGTGATATGTGCGGCAAGTATTTGGCGGTTTTTTTGTGCCTTGTGGTTTTTGGCGCAAGCGCTGCGGCGGGTGAGTTTGTTCCGTTTGTGATACCGGCCAGGCAAAATGAGCGGTCGGTTATCGCGATGGAGAGTGTGCCTATACGGGGCGAACAGGACCGCGTTACGGTAAAGGACGGGCATTTTTCCGCCGCCGGCGAGCGGATTCGTTTCTGGGGTGTGAACCTGTCGTTCGGGGCGAACCTTCCCGGTCACAAAGATGCCGAGGAAATCGCAAGACGACTTGCCGCGGCGGGGATTAATTCGGTTCGATGTCATCACATGGATTCGGCAAGGTGGCCTCGCGGCTGGTGGAATGCAGCCGACGGCAAAACGATCGAGCCTGAGGCGTTTGACCGGCTGGATTATTTTATCGATCAGTTGGCTAAGAACGGAGTTTATGTCGATTTGAATCTGCATGTGGGGCGCGAGCACAGCAGGTATATCGGCCTGCCCACCGCCAACCGCAAATACGACAAGATATCGAATATCTTTACGCCTGCGATCATCGAGGCCCAGAAGGGTTTCGCCCGGCAGGTGCTCGGGCACGTTAACAAATATCGCAATGTGACTTATGCCCGGGATCCTGCGATTGCGATTGTCGAGATTACCAACGAGAACAGTTTCTTCATGTGGAGTGCTGAGGAGACGCTTCGGACGCTGCCGGATTATTATGCGAAGATACTGCAGGGTCAGTATAACTCGTGGCTGGGCAAGGAGTACGGTTCGACGAGGAAACTGAGTGCTGTGTGGGGCAGGGAAGCTCGGCCGTTAGGTGAGAGTGTCTTGAGAAACGGAGATTTTGGTGTTTTTGCGGCGGAGCAGAAGGTTCCTAACAGTTGGATTCTCGAACAGCACTCGGGCAGTCAGGCGCAATCGGCGCCGACAAAGTATAAGGGTGTCGATTGCGTTGAATTGAAGCCGACGGCGGTACGCGGGACGGACTGGCATCTTCAGTTCAATCAGAGTCTTATTAAGCTCGAGGAAGGAAAGTATTATACGGTTACATTTCGGGCTGCCGGCGAAAAGAAGCGGAGTATCAACTGCAATGTTTCTGAGGCGCATGAGCCGTGGGGCAATATGGGTTTGTCCCGAAAGGTTGAATTGACGGATGGGTGGCGGATTTACCGCTTTGGATTCGTCGCAAAGTCCGACGATGACAACGCCAGACTTACGTTTGTCTTTGGCGGGGACGAGGCGAAAGTGTATCTTGCGGATGTGAAGTTTCAGCCGGGCGGACTGGAGGGGCTCGGCAGGACGGAGTCCGTCGAGAAGGGGACTGTGAGGCTGTACGCCGACAGCGAGACGACGCAGCGCGTGATCGACCGTATGCGTTTTCTTGCCGATACCGAGAAGGCGTATTTCGACGACATGCGAAACTATATACAGAAGGAGATGTCGAGCAGATCGCTTGTTACGGGGACGATTGTATTTGGGCCTTTGGGCATGTACGCCCAAAGCGATATGGATTTTATCGACGCTCATGCGTATTGGCAGCATCCGCGTTTTCCGAACAGGCCCTGGGATGCGGGCGACTGGCTGATTGAGCAGAAGGCGATGACAGATCATCCCGATGAGGCGACGCTGTTTCGTCTGGCGGCCGAGCGCCTGGCCGATAAGCCGTTTACGGTAACGGAATACAATCATCCTGCGCCGTTGGATTCGCAGGCTGAATGCGTGCCGATGCTTGCATCGTTTGCCGCGGCTCAGGATTGGGATGGGGTGTGGCTTTATACGTACAGCCACAGTGGAGATCAGTGGGATCGCCGGGTGCTGTCGAGTTATTTCGATATCGATACGAATCCCGCCAAGTGGGGATTTGTGCGGGCGGCGGCGGCGATATTTGGCGAGGGGCAAATTGGTCCTTTGGGCGGCAAGCGGATCGTTGGTATCGGGCAGGGTTCGGATGTTATTGCCGGTCTTGCCGCCCGGCACCTGCGGCATGGCGGGGACATGTTCGGGATTATTGCGCAAGAGGCAAGACTCAGCAGAGCCAACCTGCTGAGTACACAGGTAGCTGTGCAGGTCGGCGGTATGGAGGGGCGCAGCCAATTCGACAGCAGGTCAAGGGTTGACTGGACTGTGGACGATAACGGCAAGGGTCTGTATTTTGCCGCGGGCAGGGGTGGCTGGGTCCTTACCGGACATGCCGAACGTATCAAGGCGGCGACGGAAGGTCTCGTCGAGATCGAGACGCCGGAGTTCGTTGCCGTAACTGTGTCGGCGCTTGATGGTGCTGATTTGTATAATTCGCGAAAGGTATTGGTCGCCGCTTGCGGTCGGTGTGAAAATGTCGGAATGAAATTCTCGGCCGACAGGCGAACGGTCGGACGGCAGTGGGGTGTTGCGCCGGTCCGAATCGAGACTGCCAAGGGGAGATTTCGGTTGACAGTCGGTCGGTGGAAATGTCAGGCGCTGTCCCCTGACGGCGTGCCGACAGGAGACGTGCCGGTTCTGCGGGATAATGACGGCGAGATTTTTGAAATATCGGGTAAGTACAAGACGATGTGGTATCTGCTGAGGCGGATTGACAAGTAGGAGAGTTTGAGATGCGAAGCTTCAGATTCAAAATGGCGGTTGTTTGTGTTTTTTTTTGTGCGGCGTGCCTGCCGGCGTCGGCAATAGTGGTCAACGAATCGGCTCGCGATATCCCGCTGACCTACGATGTCGACGTGGTGGTGGTCGGCGGGTCGTCTGCGGGGGTTGCCGCGGCGGTGGAAGCGGCCAAGAGCGGCGCGAAGGTGTTTCTTGCCGCGCCGCGACCTTATCTGGGCGAGGATTTGTGTTCGACGTACCGTTTGTGGCTGGAGGAGGGCGAAGAGCCGGAATCCGAACTTGCAAAAGAGCTTTTTAAGGCGCCGCCCGGCGCCGATATGGTGGGGCTAAAAGGCGTGAGCTTTATCTATCGCGCCGACAAGCCCTCGGCGGGCGTGCACAAGGACTCGGCATCTGCGCCGAAGCTTTCCGACGGCAGGTGGGACAATGCGCCCCGGTACAGTGTGCAATACGACGGTGATGTGACGATTGAGGCGGATCTGGGCGAGCTGCGGCAATTGAGCGATGTTCATGTGCTGGCGTTTCAGCGGAATGACGACTTTGAAGTTGCCGACGCTGCGATTTCCTGCAGCAGCGACGGGCAAAACTGGATAAGTGTTGCGACGGTGAAAAATGAAAGGCTCGGTCAGGGGAGTTTTGAAGAGACAGTGATTGTACTTTCTGCGCCGGCGGATGTGAGGGCACGCTATCTGCGATTTGCGCTTCATAAAGGTGCTAATGCCAGCCGGATACTGATCGGTGAGATCATCATTGCCGAGGCCGGATCCTCAAGCCCCGATGAGTCCGACAGGCCGCGTTTTATGGCGAGGCCGATGGATGTCAAGAGGGCGCTGGACCGGGCGCTTCTGGATGCGGGTGTGGAGTTTCTCTTTGGCTGTTATGCGACGAATATACTGAAAGACGCAGAGGGCAATATCGCCGGTATTGTGATGACCAATCGGTCCGGTCGACAGGCGGTTAAGGCGAAGGTGGTGATTGACGCGACCGCGCGGGGTGCGGTGGCGCGAATGACGGAGGCTGCATTTGCAGTGTATCCGAAGGGGCCGCAGACGTTTTGGCGTGTGGTCGTCGGTGATGACATCCAGTCTAAGCCGTCGGTGGAGTCCCGGAAGGTTTCTGCGGCGGTGCAGGCCCGAGTTGGTGGCGGGCGCCGGTTCGAGGCGGTGGATCAGAAGCTGACAATTGACATGGCCGACGGGAGTTTTGCGTCTTTTGCGCGGGCCGAGCAGGTCGCAAGGGACAGGACGTTTGACCTTTCCCAGGCCGATTCGTCGGAGGTTCTGTTCCAGACGCCGCCGGACCCGATGATCGGCGCAAAGAGGTCCACTGGCCGCTGGGTAGGGGCGAGCAGGATTGACCTGGGTGTGTTTCATCCGGCGGGCGTTGATCGCATCTATGTGTTGGGCGGCTGTGCGGATATTTCGCGCAAAGCCGCCGAGAAGATGCTTCGTCCGGTGGAGTTCATGGCGGTGGGCAGTCGCATTGGAAAGGCCGCCGCCGGAGAGGCGCTTGGTCTGAAGGGCACAAGAGATGTTAAGCCGCTGGCGAGAAAAGCGGGGGCTTCGACCGGGGGGGATGTCGCCGAAGTGATCGAGGACATATACCCGCGGCGAAAAGAACTTCGAAATATCC
>JAGHBX010000361.1 GCA_021160785.1 Planctomycetota bacterium
CAAGCTTGCCCAACTTCATAGCCCGTATCGCAGCCGGTGCATGGTTGTGGTCGGGCGTGCCGATAGTCACCGCGTCGATGCGATCGCCCTCTTTGTCCAACATCTCGCGGTAATCCGTGTAAACCCTGGCATTTGGAAATTTCTTGAAGGTTCCGCCCGCCCTGTTGGCGTCCACGTCGCAAAGAGCCACCACATTCTCCCCCGCGCACGCATTGATATCACTGGCCCCGCGACCGCCGACGCCGATACCGGCGACGCTGAGCTTACTGCTGGGCGCCGCATGCGCCGGACCGCCTAAGACGCTTCTGGGAACAATTGTAAAGGCCGCCGCACCCGCAGCAGCCGAACTCAGAAACCGCCTTCTCGAAATTCCATTCTGCCGTTTGTTCTTTTCCTGCTCTTTCATGACAGTATCCCACAAAAACTCAAGTATCATCCCCTCCTGCCAGTAAAAACGCCTAAGCTTTCCGTAAAATTGCAAAAATCGCAATTGAGACGGCAACCATATACCCTTTAACGAGGTTTATTCCGCCTCCTGAGGCCGGATATTGCGGCACGGGCCAAACTGCCGTGCATTGTAACATTATTGCGTATCTCAGTCAACCGGGCGTCAAGACGCCAAATTCAGTCGGGTGGCATCCTTTTGCACAGCGGAGCAAAGGGACGGTTTGCCAACGGACCAGCCATCCCTTTCGGCTGCGCCGAAAAGCCTGTTACTTAATCTGACCGATAACCGTCTGCGCCCGGCTGCGAATCATCTCATTTTTCGAGACAGCAAGGATCTTCGCCAACGCGGCCTTTGCCGCCTGCGGATTGTCCTGGACCACCGCCTCGGCAATCCTGACGGCGGCGGCCTGGGCTTCCAAAGCCAACGATGCATCCTGGATATATTCGACGGCAAGATTAAGCGCCGCCGCCTCCCTGACACTGCCGATTCCCGCCAACACCAGACGCTGCTCGCTCACTCCCGCGGCAAGCGCCATCGCCTTGCGAAACCTTGCAACCGTCTTGTCCGGATGCGTCTTTGCATCGAGGCTCGCCAGCTTTACGTATCCGCGAAGGGCAAGTATCCTTTGCTTGGCTTCGGTTGCGTTTTGTGCGACTTCGAGAAGAGCGTCGGCGGGCCTGGAATTCGGCCATTCGCTCAATGCCTTTATCGCCGCCTCTTTCACCTTCGCCTCATCGTCTTTTAAGCCCATATAGACGGCAAGAAACGAGTTGTCCTCGCCGATCTTACCCATGACCGTCAACAGGGAAGACTTCACCGTCGCATCGTCGGCGGCCTCGAACGCGGCAATGACAGCATGGGTCTTTTGGCATGTGTCTTCAATGCCGGCGGCTATCGCGGCAACTGTCCGTTCCGCTTCGCTGCGAACCGTACTGCTGGCGACACCGCACAGGAGTTCGACAAGTTTGGCCAACTCATCGGGCCCGGCAACGGTCTTGAGAGCCTTGTAAGATTCAAGCTGGACTTTGAGTGAAGGATCCGTCGCCGTCGCCAAAAGCGTCGCCAGCGCCCCTTTGATATTGCGCTGGCTGATACTGCGAATAAGCTCCACCTTGGCCGCATCTTCGGCGTCAGGAATAAGCTCTAAGATTTTCTTGTCCACGTTCGGGTCGCGAATGCTGTAAAGACTCTCGCGAGCCGCCAGCCGCTCGGCGCCGACTGCACTGCCTGCGGCGCCGGCTAACAACTCGACTGTCGAAGCATCACCCAGCGCGGCCAGCGCCTTGAGGGCGGCCACGCGAACGTCGGCGTTTTCACTCTTGACCGCGGCGACAACAGCGTCTCTTGCCACGGCACTGCCGTGATTGGCAAGCGCCGTAATCAACTGCACCTGGCCGGTGGCGGACAACTTGTCCAACAGATCGGCGATCTCCTTGATTTCGCGGTCGTCTCGGACCTCACCGACGAGCCCGAACGCCACCTCCTGCATCTCGACGTTACCGACCTTGATGACCTCGATGATGATTTCACCGGCTTTTTCCGGTAGTGAAAATACCGTGCCGCGCAGGGCGGCGCTGCGAATCTGCTGGGGGATATTGCCCGTATAAAGCTGCCTGTATATCTCCAGAGCCTCTTCGTTCTTGCCGTCGTCGATCAGACGGTCGGCGCAATTGAGATAGGCGTCTAACACTAACATCTGCAGGTCGCCCGTCGTCGTATCCTTAGCCTTTGCAAGGGCGCTCCTGGCATCCGGTGTGCTGATCTGGCCCAGCGCCGCAACCGCCGCGGCGGCGATATCGGCATTGGAATCACCTATCAAGGCGGCTAACAGAGGCACGGATTTCTTGTCCGCTCGCAGGCCTAATGTGCTGATCACGCCGACCTTCTCGACGCCTTTGGTCTTAGGCAGGGTTTTTCGCAGCATATCATCCACGCTTTCGCCGGGGATTCGCTCCAATGCATATCTTGCCAGATCCGACGTCCTGGGATCGACGAGCATCTCCGCCAGAACCTCAGCCGAAGCCTCCGTGCCCATTATGCTCAGATTCCGACAGATAAACTGCTTGCCCGCTAATGTGGCGTCGGATTGAAGAAATTCCAGAAACTTTTCTTCTACGGCCTTGAGGTTCTCCGTCCCCTCAAGGCCTCGGATAAAATCCGAGAGCTGCGTCAACACCTCCCTACTCTTGCCGTAATCGTATTTTGTAATCTCACTAAGCAGTTCACCGAGTTTTTCGGTATCGACCGCCGCCGGAGGCACACCCTGCGGAAGCGGCACAGGCGTGGTATCGACCGGATAATCGCCCAACACAAACTGCAGGCCGTCGAGGTAGTGCCGAATTATCGCCGGCGTCCAGGTAATGTGCGGATTATGACCCAACGAACCGTAGAACAGCCGACCCTTGCCGACCGACTTGATCCACGTCAGACCGACGTCATCATTTTTATGCTTGCCGCCCTGGGCGCCGGCCGTCTTGGCGTCGGACATGTCAAGGCTCATCAGTACGCGGGCTTTCTTGCGGGAAAACAACGGCGCCGCGGTAAGGTATATCTCGTCCTTGATCTTGAAGCCGGCGCCGGCAAACGCCTTCATCAAAGGATGGTCGGGATCGTCCAGTTTGACCGCAACAGTGCTGCCGCTGCCCCAGGGATGGCCGGTAAACTTGCCGCCCATGATCTCCTGCATCTCGGGCCATGTGTAGAAATTATCCGTCGCCGCATGAATACCCATAATGCCCTTGCCGCCCTTGATAAAATCAAGGATGCTCTTGCGGATGACCGGGTCATCAATCTTCAGCCGCGTGGTATTGTTGAACACCAGCGCGTCAAACTTGTGCAGATTCTCGGGCTTTAGCATCTCCATATCTTCGCTTACCGTCGCTTTGTAAGCGCCGGTCTTTTCGCCCATCATCACAAGGGCCTTGTCCCAGTACTTGATCGAACCGTGCCTGAAGCCCTTGCACAGGCTGAATACCAGCACCGTCCTCGGTTTGGCGGGCTTCTTTGTCGCCTTCTTCGGAATGGCCGCATCGATCTTCTTGATCTCTTCGTCGGACACCGCCAGCAGACAACTACTGCACATCAGCAGCAGCAGCACCGACACAAAGACTCTTCTAAATATGCTCATTACATGTCTCCCAAAATAAACCACTAACCTCAAACGCGGTGGGCTAATCCCGGTGCGCCGGGACACCCTGCAACTATTCACTACTCACTATTAACTATTCACTAACTATCTTCCCGCACACCAGCGAATACCCATCGCGATCAGCCTGCGGTAACTGGCATTGGCGTAGGCCTTACCGTCATGTCCCGACTCCAGCCCACAGACCCGGGCCTTGCCGTAACTACGAACCCAGCAGATTTCCTTGTTACTCGTCGGCTCATCCGTGCTCAACAGCACATGATTGTCATCGGCCATCCAGCACTTGCCGTATGTCTCGTCGTGAATGACAAAATCCTTCATCCCGCGGGTGATCATGTGCTCCTTGTCGGCAACATGGACATTTATATCCACGTCGTGCTTATAAAGGCTGCGCTTCCATTGCCTGCCGTCCAGTTCGGTATCCTTCAGGAAGAACTTCGCCCCGACAATTTTGCGGTACTCGTCCCAGTCGTTCCAGGCACCCATCGCGTGATGCGTCATAAACAGCCCCACGCCGTCGTCCAGCAGCTTCTTGAAATTGGCCTTCCGCTTTTTCGAGATCTTCTGCGTCATATTGTAAAGGAGGATCACGTCATAATCCCAGCCGCTGACATCCTCGAAAATCTCGCTGTCGTCCTTCAACTCGTACTGCACACACTTGATATCGTCATGGCCCTTGAACACATCCTCAAACGCCTCTTTCTCAAAACCATGTCCACCCGTCAGCACAACCACATTGATGACCGGGTCGATGGCACGGCCCTTGATGCGGATATTTCGCCACTGCACGATGCCGGGCGTATCGCCCCCGAAGGCATGAACCTGCAGGGCGATAAAGCCCAGCTTTGTCATCGCATCGACCACATTGGCGACCGGCACGCCATTTATCCACGTCTTGATCGAATCGCCCTTGCAGACAACATTGTACTGATTCCACTGCCCGTCCTTAAACGCCGCTCTCGCCGCCTCGTTGCTCCGGTCCTTGCTCAACCAGCCCCTGCGGGCCTCGTCATAGATAAACCCCGCATTGCCGTTTGTCGCAATCTCCACCTGATAACCGTGCACCCGGTAGTCGCGATACTCCTTATAGCTGTTGCTGCGAATCTGCACGCCGGAATTGAGACTCGTATCAACCTTGACCTCGAAATCAAGGGCAAAATCGCCGTAGAGCTTATCCGTGCAAAGGAACGAATTCGGACTGCCCTTGGCCGTCGTGCCGAGAATCGCGCCGTCCTTGACTTCATACTTGGCAGTCCCGTTTTTCTGCGTCCAGCCGTCAAGCGTCTTGCCGTCAAACAGATCGACCCACTTGCAGTTACAATCCAGCGGCTTGATCATGATGTTTTTGTAATGAACGATACTGCCCGGATCGTGTCCCTGGATGGCAACCGTACCGCTGGAGAGCTTCCTGCCGCCGGTAACACCGTCAGGCTCCGTATAATCGACCGTCGTCTTGCCGTTGACTTTGATGATTATCCGCTTGTCCTTGACGATGATATGCTGCGTAAACCATTCGCCGTCCTTCGACGGGGCGTTGTCGAGCACATCCACTATACCATACAGCCCGCCGGTCTTCTTCCGATCGCTGTGCGTGCTGTTGACCTGCACTTCATAACCCTTGCCCGGCCAGCCGGTTTGCTGGTACTCGGTGTGAATATACATCCCCGAGTTGGCCTTGGGAAAGGTCTTGACGTCGGCTTTCCACTCGAAGTTCTTAAAGTCCGCCCCGCCAACGGGACCCTCATAGAACAAGTGGCTGCGAGCCCCGTGCACAATCAGTATCCCGTCTTTGACGGTAAATGTGCCCTGGTTCTCGCTGGCCCTCCAGCCGGTCAGGTCCTTGCCGTTAAAAATCGAAACCCAGCCGTCTTCAGCCAAAGATACCGAACACAAAACACCAACCAAAAAGCATACAAACAAAGATCCAACAAACATTTTTTTCATCATTCTATCCCTTGAAAAAATAACACCTCAACCTGATTCTGTATTCTGACTAAAGTTTCCACGGACTTCTCATTGAACGTCTCAGCCTGCGATTGGCGGCTTCGTCATTAACAAATTTTTCTTTCTTTGCATCCCACCGCAGCTTTCTCTTGAGTCGTATGGCGATATCGCTGATATGACACAGGGCATCGGCGGCAACGGCATCCTCAATCGGACAAATTGTCTTGGTTCGGGTCTTGATGCAATCCAGCAGGTTTCTCACATGGTTGTTGCTCTTGATCAGTCGCACGTCGTTTGGTCCGAACTCGGTCTTCAGCAGGCTTTCGGGATACGCATTAATACCGCCGCGATCCACATGCACCCAGCCGTCGGCGCCTTCAAAGGCCGTCCCGTGTCCCTGGGTCCGGCCGTATCGTTTCTTCCACTCGTCCGGATACGGGTTGCCCGTATAGTTCATCACGACGCCGCTGTCATACTTGAGCTTCAGGTCCCAGTTCAGCGCACAGTCATGCGCTCCTTCGGTCGGGAAGATGCCGCTGCCGGCTATCTCCATGTTGCAGGCGGTTTTGGCGCCGCCGCCCCAGAGAGCAATATCCAGCGGATGAACGCCCCAGCCGGCGATAAAGCCCAGCGCATAGTCGGAAATGTGCCACCAGTTTCGGTTGACGCAGCGGTCTTTGGTGTACGGAACCTTCGGGGCGGGTCAAAGCCACATTTCATAATCCAGCCAGTCGGGCACAGGCACAACTTCCGTCGAACCTCCCTTTGTACTCGGCGGGCTCCACACGTTGATCGTCTTTAGTTTGCCGATCTTTTCGTTGCGGACCAGCTCGCACGCCAACAGAAACTGCCTGCTCGAACGCTGCTGGGTGCCGAACTGGAACAACACCCCGTACCTCTTGCACGCAGCCCGCAGGGCCTGGTCTTCGTCAAAACCGACACTCATCGGTTTTTCGACATACATATCTTTTCCCGCCTTCGCCGCGGCAATCGCACACAGCGCATGCCAGTGGTCCGTCGTCGCAATCAGGACCGCATCGATATCTTTCCGCGCCAGAAGTTCACGGAAATCATGGTATGTCGCACAACCGACGCCACCGTAATGCTTGTCGACCAGTTTCTTCCGGTCGGCTAATACATTGCTCTTGAGATCGCAGACCGCGACAACCTGCGCATCCTTTTGACCCAGGAAGTTCCTCATGACCCCCGTACCCTGGGGCCCCACACCGATAGCGCCGACAACAATCTTGTTACTCGGGGCAACCGCCCCGGCCCTGCCCAGCGCCGCCGAAGAAACCACATAGGGAAACGCCAAAGCCCCGGCAGCACCTTTCAAAAACGACCGACGCTCAATTCTCTTGTCAAACATAACGAACCCTTCCAACTAAAAAGATTCAATATTCAGCCCCCGGCACCGCATGAGGCCACATCTTCCAATCTAAAATCTAAAATCGACAATATACAATCTCATATCCGCCACGGACTCCGCATCGTACGCGAACAAAGCCGATTGGCCTCGACATCGTCAACAAAACGAATATTTTTCGGATCCCACTTTAATGGACGCTTCAACTCATACGCAATATTGCCCATCAGACACACACAAACTGTGCTGAAGCCAATTTCCACATCGCAAATCGGCCTCTTCCGCGTCTTTATGGCATCGAGAAAATCCCGGTAATGGTTCCTGCTCTCGTACAGATGGATATCATTGGGGCCTAACTTCTGGTCCTTGAGGCTTTCGGGCCAGGTCTTCAAATACCCGCGATTGACCTCGACTTTGCCCTTTGCGCCCACAAACAGAACACCGTTGACTCCGCCGTGGCCCTGGTAGCTGCCCTCGCGCGTCATGGTAATTCCATTAGCGTACTTGTAGGTCAAGGCTTTAATATCCTTGCCGTCGGGTGGAATCACTTCCACCGGGCCGTTTCTGTCCATACCCAAACCCCATTGGGCGATATCGAAGTGATGCGCACCCCAGTCGGTCATCCCGCCGCCGCCGTAGTCCTTGTATCTGCGCCAGTGTGGAAAACCGTCCCAACTGATATTCGGCGACAGTTCCGAATTGTAAGGCCTCATCGGCGCAGGCCCAAGCCACCCGTTCCAGTCGAGATAGTCAGGCTCAGGCTCGGCGGGCAGATTGCAGTCAACCGACGGGCCGCCGACATTTACAACCACATGCTTGATGTCGCCGATATAGCCGTTGCGAACCAGTTCGCACCCAAAACGGAATCGCTGATCCGAACGCTGCATACTGCCCGTCTGGAAGATGCGGTTATAACGCCTGATTGCCCCCACCATCGCCTTGCCTTCGGTAATGTTGTGCGCCAGCGGTTTTTCACAATAAACATCCTTGCCCGCCTTGGCGGCGTATACGGTATTGAGCCCGTGCCAGTGGTCCGGCGTGGCGATCACAACGGCATCGATATCTTTCCGCGCAAGCAGTTCACGGAAATCGTCGTAACTCTTAAAACCCTTCCACTTGCCGTCGGCCTTGGTTTTGCCGTAATGGTCGCCCGCCATCTGATCGGCGCGGGCCAATTTGAGCTTGTCCACATCGCAGCCGGCGACAACCTGGGCGCCCGCCCCCATAAACGTCCGCTGCAGGAGCTTGCTCCGCTTGCCCGTACCGATCAAGCCCATCACAATCCGCTCACTGGGCGCATCCGCTCCAAATACCGACGCAGGGACAATATAAGGAAAAGCCGCCGCCCCGAGAGCACCCTTCAAAAAACCACGCCTGCCCAAGACTCTACTCATCTTTCGTCTCCTTCAAGCCATACGGTGGAACCTGCCTCACCTTTTCGCAGGGTGGGCTCTTAGCCCACCAAAATCGCCCATCATGGCGGAATCGCAACTCCTATTTATCAAACGCCTCGTCAAACACAACCGTCGACGGCGAAAAATCAACACGCTTCACAAACTCGCACGCTTCCGTCGCCCCGCGCTGGCGATCCATGCCGCAGTCTTCCCACTCAACCGAGAGAGGACCCGTGTACCCGATATGGTTGAGCGCGCGGATGATCTCTTCAAAGTCCACTCCGCCGTGACCCAACGAACGGAAGTCCCAGCCTCGCTCGGCTAAGCCGAAATTCAGATGCGAGCCAAGAATACCGCTGCGCCCGTCAATCTGCAAAGCTGCATCCTTCATGTGGACATGGTAGATGCGGTCCGGAAACTCTTTCAGGAAGAACACCGGATCGACCAACTGCCAGTGCAGATGGCTCGGATCGAAGTTGAAACCGAACGCCTCACGATTGCCGACTGCCTCAAGAGCACGCTTAGCGGTAACGATATCGAAAGCGATCTCCGTCGGATGGACCTCGAGAGCAAACTTCACGCCGCACTCGTCAAAGACATCCAGAATCGGGTTCCACATATCTGCAAAGAA
>JAGHBX010000330.1 GCA_021160785.1 Planctomycetota bacterium
AGACTGCCCTAGGATGGGTTCGCGTCCTATCAGCTAGTTGGTGGGGTAAGGGCCTACCAAGGCGAAGACGGGTAGCCGGTCTGAGAGGATGTACGGCCACACTGGAACTGAGACACGGTCCAGACTCCTACGGGAGGCAGCAGTGGGGAATATTGGGCAATGGGCGGAAGCCTGACCCAGCGACGCCGCGTGAGGGAGGAAGGCCTTTGGGTTGTAAACCTCTGTTGTACGGGAAGAAGTTAGTGACGGTACTGTACGAGGAAGCCCCGGCAAACTACGTGCCAGCAGCCGCGGTAATACGTAGGGGGCGAGCGTTGTCCGGAATTACTGGGCGTAAAGGGCGCGCAGGCGGATATGTAAGTCTGCTGTGTAATGTCAGGGCTTAACCTTGGCATTGCGGTGGAAACTGCATATCTGGAGTACTGGAGAGGGGAGTGGAATTCCCGGTGTAGCGGTGAAATGCGTAGATATCGGGAGGAACACCAGTGGCGAAGGCGGCTCTCTGGCCAGTTACTGACGCTCATGTGCGAAAGCTGGGGGAGCGAACCGGATTAGATACCCGGGTAGTCCCAGCTGTAAACGATGAATGCTAGGTGTGGGTGTCGTAGGGCATCTGTGCCGCAGTTAACGCGATAAGCATTCCGCCTGGGGAGTACGGTCGCAAGATTGAAACTCAAAGGAATTGACGGGGGCCCGCACAAGCGGTGGAGCACGTGGTTTAATTCGATGCAAACCGAAGAACCTTACCTGGGTTTGACATGTACGTGTTACTGACCTGAAAGGGGAGGGACCTGCACTTCGGTGTGGGAGCGTACACAGGTGCTGCATGGCTGTCGTCAGCTCGTGTCGTGAGATGTTGGGTTAAGTCCCGTAACGAGCGAAACCCCTGTCGCTAGTTGCCAGCGGGTCATGCCGGGGACTCTAGCGAGACTGCCGGTGTTAAACCGGAGGAAGGTGGGGATGACGTCAAGTCCTCATGGCCTTTATGCCCAGGGCTTCACACGTGCTACAATGGTCACTACAGAGCGAAGCGAGATCGTGAGATGGAGCAAATCGCAAAAAAGTGGCCTCAGTTCGGATTGCAGGCTGACAACTCGCCTGCATGAAGTTGGAATCGCTAGTAATCGCGTATCAGCTATGACGCGGTGAATGTGTTCCTGAGCCTTGTACACACCGCCCGTCAAGTCACGGAAATTGGGAGTACCCGAAGTCGGGTTGCCAACCTTTTATTAGGGGGCGCCTGCCTACGGTAAGCTCGGTAACTGGGACTAAGTCGTAACAAGGTAGCCGTAGGGGAACCTGCGGCTGGATCACCTCCTTTCTAAGGGATAATTTAGACGCGATCGGAACAGTAATGTTCATAACGATCGCGAAAGTCAGGCCTTTCGCCTGCTTTAATGTATCGACTGTTTTCTGATATTAAAGCCCCCACGGTGCGTCGAGGGGGCTTTTTTTAATTGATTTTTCTTGCTAAAGCGTTTATTCTGTAAGAGTAAATATCTATTTTGTTCACGAATCCTAAACAGGCAGGCGGAAAGGGAAATTGAAATGACCGCGAAAGAGAAGATGGCTGAGATAATCAACGACTTGCCGGATGACAGTACATATGACGAAATTCTGCGTGAATTGGCATTTCGCAGGATGATTGAGCGCGGATTAAAAAATTCAAGTGAAGAAAAAACAGTAAGCAACCATGAGATGGAAAGAAGAATTAAGTCATGGTAAGAATAAACTGGACGCTTGAAGCCATTATAGAATAGCATATTTGATAAAACCTGATAGAAGCATTGATATATTGGGCGTATTTCACGGAGCATTGGATATTGATAAATATCTGTTTTAAGGAGTGTAGATAAAACAGCGAGATTAGTAGACCAACCCGAAAAGACGACAACTTGAATATGGCGTCATTGCAGCAAATAAAGCAGGTGAAGGGCAAGTCAGCAACACGGAAATCGTGGCTTTGTCGGAGGTAATATGAGGCAAATCAGAATTACGTTGCCGCAGAAAAACATAGAGAATTTTTGCCGCAAATGGAAGATTTCAGAGATGGCGCTGTTCGGCTCTGTTTTGTCGGAAGATTTTCGGCCCGATAGCGATATAGATGTTCTGGTTAGCTTCAAGAACGACGCCGGATGGGGCCTGTTCGAGTTTGTGGATATGGTTGACGAACTCAAAGCTATTTTTGGACGAAAGGTTGATTTAGTCGAAAAGGATTCATTGAGAAATCCATTTCGCAGACAGGCAATACTCGCCGGCAATGAGGTAATATATGCAGCCTGAACAGAGAGATGCCGCTTATTTATGGGACATGCTCGATGCTGCCCAGACCGCCGAACAACTTAGTGGGGACCTCAACTTCATCCAATATTCAGATGACCGAAGGACACAACTGGCAGTCGAACGGTCTTTGGAGATTATCGGTGAAGCAGCAGGCAAGGTGTCCACTTCTTTCCGCAACGCTCATCCTGAAGTCCCATGGCGACAGATTATAGGCCAGCGCAATGTCCTGATTCACGAATACGGCGAAATCAAGCAGGAGCGAATCTGGAAAGTTGTCAGAGAGAACATACCCATTCTCATTGAACAGCTAAAACCGTTTGTCTGATTTCATTTCCCCGAACAATGTGATCCAGCTTGGAGTGCCCCCCGTACGCGTGGATATAATGACTTCGCTCACAGCCGTCGCCTGGGAAAAAGCACAGGCAGATAAAGTGCAGGGTAAATACGGCCAAACGCCGACGTACTTCATAAGTAAACCCGATTTGATCACTAACAAAAGATCGCTGGGAAGAAAAAAGGATTTGATCCATATCATATCGGATGCCAGAAGACTCTTCGCAGTTTTTATCGGGCGGATATGGACTGTTGTTCGGATATATTTGCGGAAAACATTTATAGACGCCTTCGATTTGCCGATACTACGCGGGTAATGGGATGTGAAAATTTTGGAGTTCCTGCTATGAAACGAATAATGTGTGCAATGCTGTTCCTGCTTGTCTTGCTCTGGCACTGCAATCCGGTTTTGGCGGCAAGGGGTCGCTCAAGAGCTATAAGCGGCTCATCCAGCGCAAGGACCACCCGGACAAAGGACAAAAACACTGCCACAAGATCCAACCGCCAGGTCCGCTC
This sequence comes from Planctomycetota bacterium, assembly GCA_021160785.1. Lineage (GTDB taxonomy): Bacteria > Planctomycetota > Phycisphaerae > Sedimentisphaerales > Anaerohalosphaeraceae > B28-G16. The sequence goes on from JAGHBX010000330.1 coordinate 3,133, forward strand.
GCAAAAGACACAGCGAGAAAGAACCTCCACCCGCCAAAAGGCTGCCAAAGTGGAAAAGCCACACGCTGCCAAAGTCCGCACAACCAGTGAAACATTGCAAAAAAGCAAAAGCCAAAAACGCCAAAGCCCGAAAGGTTCCGCTACCACCCAAGTTAAGGGGCAAAAGGAAAAGCCAAGAGGGCAAGGCATAAAAGATCGGCCGGCACAAGCTGTATCCGCCCACAAAGAAAAGCCCGGCAAGGGCAAAGGAAAACAAGAGGTCAAATTACAGAAAAAGATAGAAAAAGCAGCTACGGAAAACGCCGAAGAAAAAGGCAAGGCAAAGGGCAGATTCCATAAGCAGCAGCAAATGGCCCTTCAAAAGCAACTACAGCACGAAGGACAGAAGCACCTCAAGCGAGCCGCTCGTCTCGCAAGGATGAGGGTGCTTGCCCGAAAGCAGGGAGACGCAAAAAAAGTCGAGCGGATCGAAAAGCTCATGACCAGGGAGCAGCAGCGATACGGGAAAAAAAGTCAGAGAATGCTTGGTCAAGAGGGCAAAGTTGAAATAAAGGCCGAAGAATCGTCCAGCAA
>JAGHBX010000311.1 GCA_021160785.1 Planctomycetota bacterium
GGGCTTGCTCGGTACAGAAGAGAACAGATGCAGGGAAATGCAGTTCTGTTGAACGGGCGAGCAAGGAAACTTGTGCATAATGCGATTGGTCAAGAGGCGAAAAGGTGGGGAGAGAAGATTGAAGCGTTGGCCGTATGCAGCGACCATGTACATGTGGTAGTGCGATACGGGGGGCAGCCTATCGATGAGTTTGTCTCGGCCTGTAAAACGGCAGGGAGGCTTGCGTTGAAGGGCGAAGGGTTTGATGGTAGAGTGTGGGCGAAGGGATATGATAAGCGGTTCTGCTTTGATGAGGGTGCGATGGAGGCGCGGATCGGGTATGTTGAGGGGCATGATGGGTGATGGCGGGTAGTTGGTGTTGTGATGGTTGGGCCCCCACTTCCGTGGGGGTTAAATATAGCGGATGCACGCTTCGCGTGCGTTTATTTTTATGAGGCCTGTTATGAGTGTTCGACGATATGATGGTAGTGGGTTGGTTATGGGTCGGGATGAGGTTCGGGGGGTTGACGCTTGGGCTATTGATGAGATGGGGATTCGGGGTGTTGTTCTTATGGAGAATGCCGGGCGGGGGTGTGCTGAGGTTGTTCTTGAACGATTAGGCGAGGGTGAGGGGCATAACGTCTGTATCTTTTGCGGTGTTGGTAATAATGGCGGGGATGGGTATGTTATTGGGCGACATCTTTTTAATAATGGGGTTGGAGTGCGCATAGTGATCTGCGGAGATGCGGGTAAGATAAAGGGCGATGCGCTTGTTAACTTTCGGGTTGTTGAATTGATGGGGCTTTCGATAGAGCGGCTTGATCTTTCGGCGGGTGAGCTGCCGCGGCGCGTTGGTGATTTTACGGCCGGGTGCGATATGATTGTTGATGCTGTTTTTGGGACGGGGCTTAGTGGTGAGCTTCGGGAGGAGTATGTGGGGCTGATTTCGTGTATTAATGCGCAGGGCAAGCGTATTGTGGCGGTGGATATTCCTTCGGGGATGGATTGCGATACTGGGCTGCCGTTGCCGGTTTGTATCGAGGCGGAGGCTACGGTTACGTTTGTGGCGGTGAAGAAGGGGTTTGTCGATTGTGCGAAGTCGGCGCAGGCGACGGGGGATGTTTATGTCGCCTCGATCGGGATCGAGCCGCAGTGAGAACACCCATAAGGGGGCGTTGCTCAAATCCGAAATCCTAATTATGCAAAACAAACCCAATTTCCGCCCGGCCGCCCCACTATTCACTATTTTACGTATTGGCGGAATGCTTCGATGAGGTTTTTGGTGTTTTGGCCGGGTTGGCCGTTGCCGATTGTGGTTTGGTCAAACTTGACGACCGGTACGATGTCCTGGGTCGTTACGGCCAGGAAGAGTTCGTCTGCACCTGCCGCTTCGCCCGGTCTGATAACCTGCTCAACCGCCCGCAATCGGGCCTGTTCGGCAATTCGCAGCACCACTGCCCTTGTAATGGACGGCAGGATATCGGGCCCTAAAGGCCGGGTAACAAGTTCCTTGGCAGCGGCTCGCACCATAAAAACAGACGAACTGGCGCCCTCGGTGATCTCGCCGGCGTCATTTACGAGGATCGCCTCGTTGCAGCCTTTTTTCTCGGCATCCCGGCGCGCAAGTACATTGGCCAGAAGGTTTAACGATTTTATATCGCACCGCTTCCACCGCCAGTCAGGAAACGTCGAAACCGAGATGCCGCCGGCTTTCTTGGCAGTCGATTCGCCTAATTCGGTGACCGTCAGGAAGAAATTGGGCTTCAAATCGGCAGGCGTCCCATGATTCCGGGCCGCCGAGCCGCGGGTGATATGGAAGTAAATCTTTGCGTTTGCGATACTTGCGTCATCAAACGCATGCTCAACGCGCCGCCGGATATCGGCGATATCGACGCCGGTGATATCCACCTCGCGCAGGCTCCTCTCGAAACGCGCCATGTGTTCGTCAATCGCGAATATCCGGCCGTCGTAGCTGCGAACAACTTCGTAAACCCCGTCCCCAAAAAAGGTTCCACGATCCAGATAGACCGGGTCCAGTTCAGCATACGGAACGATTCTGTCCTCAATCATGGCTAACTGCATAGCGTCTTCCGTAATCTCAAAAACGGTCTCCATTACCAGCTAAAGGGTATTGTTGTCAATATATTAACGTGTTTTGCAGATTTTGCCCTAAAAAAAATCCCTCAAAAGCCGAATTTCTCTTTACAGAAGCCGCCTGAGTTCTTAAACTCTGTGTTTGACCGGGTTTAGAAAGTGATATAGGAGCATGTTGATGTACGCAGTGATTGAACAGGGTGGAAAGCAATACAAGGTTTCGCAGGGTGATGTGATCCGCATCGAGTTGACCGAGGTTGAGCCCGACGCCAGGACCATTGAAATGAGCAAGGTTCTCTTTGTCAGCGACGGCAAGGAGATCAAGGTAGGCACGCCTTATCTGGACGGCGCCAAGGTTGTCGCCAGTTTCAAGACGACCGCAGAAGACGCCCTCTCCAAAGGCCCGAAACTGTATCCGACGCATCTTCGCAGACGCAAAAACAGCCGACGACGCATAGGTCATCGGCAGAAGTATCTGCAAGTCATTATTGACACCATCGAGGCATAAGAACGGACAGACATGCCGCCGGCGCGTCATGTGCGTTTCTTGTGCTGCAAAACGCCCCCGGCAGCATCACGCCAACCGGGCCTTGAATTTGCGCTGTTTTGCTCCCCCCGCCGTTAAGCCCGCCGTTATCGACTCACGCTCGAAGAGCGACCGATATCCCGCCACTGCCAATCTTTCAGCCTGCGAGGGTTGTTCGCGTTTGAGTTTTTTTTGTTATATCGACCGCCTTCTTTGACGAAACAACATCCAACCGCCTTATGGGGGACTACATTTGGTGTTAATGTTGGCATCCTGATCGGACGACAAGCGAATGCGCCAACGAGAATTGGGGGTATTGAGATTTGCAGCGGACTGTCCGGGTTTGATTTTAACCGGAACGACAGAAAAAGCGTTTAAGTGTTTTATTCATTTTTATTGGGGGTAACATCATGTTGAGGGAAAAAGGTTTCACACTGATCGAGTTTATGGTGGTCATATTGGTCGTAGCGATTCTGGCGGCAGTTGCAATCCCGATCATGCGGGGGCGTGTCGACGCAGCCAAGTGGTCCGAAGGCAAGGCGATGGCGGGCACAGTCGCAACCGCCCTGCGGGCCTTTGCCGCCGAGGAGGGCAAGGATGCGGCGTTGACGGGCATTGCGTTTAGCAGTTGGAATGACGATTTGGGTTTTGCCGAAGGCGAACTTACCGGAACGTACTTCAATGACGCCGATTTTACTATCAGCGATTTTGTGTATGGCCCACCATTGGAGTTTACGATAACGGTTGGGACGTCTGCGGATAACGCCCCCGCGACACCGGACGGTTACACGCTTGATAATAACGGAGACTGGAAAGAGCAATAGCCAACGTCCGGTGTGGTTACACCGTCGGGTTTGTTGAGCGATGCTGTGGGGCTGTTGCTTTGGGTGTCTGCTGCGGGTGTCCGATATGGGCGAAACAAAACTTACCGACAAGCAGAAAACGGAAATTGCGATGGAGATGCTTGGCGGCAAGATGTCGCGTGCCAGTATCTGCCGCAAGTGGGGTATCAGCAGCGCTTGTGCCTGCAAGATCCGGGACCATGCACTCGAACTGTTTGTTAGAGAAATGGAGCGGTCGAGTAAGGATCTCAATAATCTGCACGAGGGCGTCGCGGACCTTAAGAAGCTTGTCCACGATCATTCCTTTGTGGTCAGTTACTTAAAGAAGAAGATGAAGTCTTAAATCATGGCCCAACTTTCAACAAAGTCGAGACCAGCCGACTACTCTGCGGGTTTGTCACGACCCAGCATTGTGCTGTTCAACAATCAGCAGTGGGCATACCTCCAGAGGAGGTTTCAGATTACTCCCCGCGAACTTGAAATAGCCAAGCTGCTTTGTCAGGGTTACAGCAACGAGGAGATTGCCGATAGCCTTAACATTAAGGAGGGGACGGTTAAGGTTCACGTGCGCAACATTTACCGCAAGACATGGGTTCAGAACAAAATACTCATGCTCTTGCGGTTTATCGAGGATTCCAACCGTTTCTTTTGAGAAGTCTGAAGGGAAAGAAGACGCAGATTCCGCTGGTCGTCGTCGACGCGACGACATGCAGGTTGTGCTTTACGAACACCGCGGGCGACGGTCCTGGCGTTCATGCAGCAATGTTGTCGGCGGCTATACATCGCAGGCTTTGACTGCCTGGATAAGCGACTGCACCGGATCTCGCCGGGGGCTGTATTCATGCGCCACATAGCCGTCGTATTCGGTCTCGGCGATCGCTCTCATTACCGCCGGGTAGTATATCTCCTGATTCTCGTCCAGTTCATGGCGACCCGGCACGCCGGCGGTATGGAAGTGGCCGATGTGCTTAATGTTCCTGCGGATCGTGGCGATGAGATCGCCTTCCATGATCTGCATGTGGTAGATATCGTAGAGCATCTTGAAACGCGGCGAGCCTACACGCCGGCACAACTCAAAACCCCACGCCGACTTGTCGCACATGTAGCCGGGATGGTTGACCCTGCTGTTGAGCAGTTCCATGCAGATGTTCACGCCGCAGTCCTCGGCGATTTTGACCGCTTCCTTGAGGACAATGAGGCAGTTGTCCATGCCCTGCTCGTCGCTGATGCCCTTTCGGTCGCCGGCCATGCAGATGATATTGGGCCACTTATTGTCGGCCGCCGCCTTGAGGTTGCTCTTGAAATCCGCAAGGAATTTGGCGTGCATCGATTTGTCGTTTAGCCCTTTCCGAATGGATCCGGCGCCCGAGACCATCGTCGCCACCAGGCCGTGCTTCTTGAGCAAAAGCCAATCGTCCCTGCCAACAAAATCCATACCCACAAGCCCCATTTTGGCCAGCAGAGACGCCGTCTCCTCCATAGTCATGCGCGTCTTTCGCAGGCAGCCGCCGCATATCGCCTGCTTGATACGTCCTTTCGTAACAACTCTTTCCGTCTGCCCCTGCGCCGCCGCGGCCGGCAATCCCGCCAGCACCGACGAGGCCCCGACAACCGCCGCCGCGGAAGCTAACATATCACGCCGAGTCAAAGAGCGTCCGCCGACGACCTGCGAATTCAAATGTCTGTCATTGACTTTCATCTTGTGTCCCTTTCCATAATTCAGATTGTTTAATATTGCTGCTCATTAACTGTTCGCAGGCCGGATCAAGGTTCGATCAAATCCCACAAGCGGTTCAATGATTTGATGGTCTCTTGCAATGCGGCGCCGTCTTCGGATTTGCGGAGTTCCTGGTCGAAGGGTTCGCACTCGACCGGTCCGTCATAGCCGATCTTCACAAGGGCGTTGACAAAGCCTTTAAGATCGATCACACCCGTAGTTACCGGCAGCTTGCGGCGGTTGTCCACCTGCTGATCGACACCGATACCCGCGGGAGCGTCGTTTACGTGAACATGGACAACATCGGCGCCGGACAATCCGAGCAGTTCTTTCACTGTCCCATGCGAAGTATACCAATGCCAACTGTCCAGTAGCAGCCCGACATTTCCCGTACCGATTGCGTCGGCTAATTCCATCATGCCATGCTGTGTGCAGCTGAAAGGAAAACGACTTCGCGACCGCGAGGTTCTCGGTCCAACGAATTCAAGACCGAGCCGGATATCGTGGTCTTTGAGCACCCTCGCCACTTCTCCCAGGCGTCTTTTGTGTTGGGCAAAGTTCTGCAGGTACGTAAGTTCCCTGTGACCCGGCAAAATCCAGGTCGCCACGCGTTTGACGCCCAACTGCTTCAGAATGCTCGCCTGTTTGGGCAGACGGGCCATATCTCCACGAAACCGGTCCTCGTCCTTTCGATACTCCACTCCCAGCCCGGCAGAGCCGTACCTGATGCCCCTGTCTTTCATTGTCTCCACCCACCGGCGGATTTGCGAGACGGACTTGTTTTCAAATTCCGCCGGATTAGGGGTAATGCTGTCAAAGCCGTACTTTACCGCATATTCCAGAGCCTGCTGTTGATTTGCTCTAACGCCGATGTGGCCCTGCCCCAGATTCTTATAAAACCTGACTTTTGCTTTCGCCTGCGCTGCAGCGGACGGCCTTGCTGAGCAAAGTGCGGCTGTGGCAATTGCTGACGCACAGAACGTGCGCCTGGATATCACCCCGGATTGTCTGTCTTTCGGTTGGATCATTGCTTCTTCTCCAATAACACATTTAACCTTTGCCGCCGTAGATATGTTTGCCGCGGCGTGCGGCCTCGATGGCTTTGTGCGTGTCCTGGGCTGCGCCGGGGTCGCCCTGCTCGGACATCCAGCGATCGAGTTCGGCGATTAGACGCGCCTTGACGGCGGCGACAGCCGGATCGTTGGCGAGATTGGTCATCTCGTAAGGGTCTTCGGTGGTGTGGTACAATTGCTCCGCCGGTCGGTGCATGTACCGCTTCACCAGGTGGTAGGTGTCGGGATCGTTCCAGGCCTCCCTGACCCAGGTTGCCCAGTAGGGATTGTTCAGTTGACCGTTCCCGGACCAGCCCATCAGATGCTTTTCGATGTATATTTCATCGGGCCGGAGGTTGCGAATGTAGCGGTACTGTCCGTCGCTGATCGTTCGAATCGGGTACGCAGGCCCTTCCGGAATATTGTTGTGCATACCGTAAGCAAACTTGCGATGCGACGATTTCTTTTGCAGCAACACCGGCAAAAAGCTCGTTCCGTCGAAGGCGTGATCGGATGCGCTGCCGCCGACGGCGTCAATCAGTGTCGGCAAAACGTCGGCGTATTGGACGAGTGCATCCGTGCGTTTGCCTTGTGCGACCTTGCCCGCCCAGCGGGCGATCAGGGCGGTGTGAAGTCCGGTATCCCAGTTGGTCCACTTGCAGCCGGGAAACTGGCTTCCTTGTTCGGATGTAAACAGGACAAGCGTATTGTCCGCCCGGCCGGACTCGTCCAGCACCTTGAGTATGTCGCCGACCTGCCCGTCCATGTAAGTGATCTCGGCAAGGTAGCGTGAAAAAGCTTCGCGCGTGCGCGGCGTGTCGGCGATGTTCGGAGGCAACTTGATCTTTTTGGGAGGATACTTTGACGCATCGCCCATCACCCACGGCACGTGCGGCTCGACCAGCGCAATGGCAAGACAGAAGGGCTGATCCTTACTGTCTCCCATGAACCGGCGGATATGCTGGACGTCATGCGGCCGGGTCGGATTGCGTACGCAGCTCGGGTCAAACCCTCCAACCTTATCGAAGGGAAAAACCTTAGCCGGCTTGACATGCACTTTGCCTGCAAGCCCGACACGATAGCCAAGCGCCCTCAGATGATGCGGCATACTGGTAACATCGGGTCGACTCGCCGAATGGTTCCACGCGCAGCCGTTTCGCATCTGGTACAGTCCCGTGTACAACTCCGCCCGGCAGGGCTGACACATCGCAGAACCCAGATACGCCCGGTTGAAAAC